>JABSRF010000676.1 GCA_013215275.1 Oligoflexales bacterium
ATCCGTTTCTACCAAAATATAGCGTTCTGATCACACATGAATAGTGGGTAGAATATTTATTTGGAGTTACCTTATATTGTTGCAGTGGATCGATACCGCCATTTTGGTAAGGCAGCCAAGTTCTGCAATATCAGCCAACCTAGCCTGAGTATCCAAATTCAAAAAGTGGAGGAGGAGCTGGACACGGTGCTCTTCGATCGCAACAAGAAACCTGTGATCCCCACGAATGCAGGCATTGGCTTTATTGAGCAAGCGAAAAGTGTCTTAAGGGAGCATGAAAAGCTGTTAAACTTTGTCCACACTCAAACTGGCATCATTGGAGGTTCATTTTCTATCGGGATGATCCCCACCGTCTTACCCTATTTGCTACCACTCTTTGTGAAGGACTTCCTTTCCACCTATCCGAGTGTAGACTTTTCAGTGGAAGAAATGAAAACAGTCGAAATTATAGAAGCCCTAAAGGCGGACCATATCGACGCTGGTATTCTTGCAACCCCCTTAAAGGAAGAGGGCATCAGAGAGCTACCACTTTATTGTGAAGATTTCTTAGTCTATCACAATAGGGATCATACAATCGGCTTAAAGGCGGAAGCTTTGTTAGCAAGCGATCTAGAGACCTTTCACTCCCAAGATCTATGGCTCCTTAAAGATGGTCATTGCCTTCGGAATCAGGTTACCCAGCTATGCTCATCTCAGGGTGGGCAAACTAACCTTGGGCACTTTAGCTTCGAAGGTGGAAGCCTAGAAACTTTGAGAATGCTCATTAAAGCTACGAGTGGCTACACGTTGATACCCAGAAGCTTTTCCCTTTCTTTATCTAAGAAGGAGCTCAAAGAATGCACTAAGGAGTTTACCCCTCCCATCCCTGTTAGGGAAATCAGCATCGTCTATGCAAGGGACCAATGGAAAAAAGAGCACGTTAAGGCACTGGCAAATACGATCAAAAAATCGATACCCAAGGCATTACCTCACACTGAAAGCGAGGGTTCAGAAATCATAGGAATCGATTAGGACAGGGATTTGTCTCACCTTGACCTGCCAATGCCAAAGTGAAAAGGCTGAGTGAAGCTACGAGAGTAGGCACCACTGATGGGAAAATCTAAATCTGATATCACATCTTTCAAGCATTTAACGAATCTAGCTGATTTTGTTGGCATTTTGTACTCAATCAGCCTCACGGTCGTGGCCTGACCCATGCCATTTACGATGACTGCAAAGGTGACACTACCACCATTATTTTTTGGGTATTTCTCAACGTAACACTCTATAAATTTATTCATATTTCTTTGAATAACCATATGAATATCTTTGTCCACCCCTTTTGAAACCTTACGGGCAGCAAAGGCTTGGCTCGTTGAAAAGAAAATCAAAACAAAAGAAATAAAGAAATGATTCATCTTATTTCCAGATTTAGAGGATATTCTTCCTAAAGTTTTGCGATTGCTAGATTTTTAACGCCTACCTTTTGCAATCAATAACCTATCGGATGTTTTTCATTTTTTTCCTGTTTCAACAAGAAACATACTGATATTTCGGTGTTCAAATGGCAATAATTAAACATGAGCCTTAATCATGGGGAAAGCATGTAGGCAACCTGAGTTCGACACTTAAGATCATGAAATATTGAGATAAATACGGTAAACTCTAGCCTCAATTTGTTGAATTTT
>JABSRF010000677.1 GCA_013215275.1 Oligoflexales bacterium
TTATTATGGTTTCGACTATCAATAGATTCAGATACTAGATGAGTTTAGTATGGTGCTACTTTGTGGAAACTTCTGAATAATATAGAAAAGTGGATGTCTGGAGCCATCTCAGTGCCTGAAACTTTTGCAGGAATCTTAAACTGCATTGGGGTCAATATGGTTCGTAGTGGTCAGTTTTCCGATGGAATTGAGCATTACAACTCTGCCTTGGTTCATGTAAATGATGAGGGGATCAAAGCGAAGTTATCCTTCAACTTAGGCTTGGGTTATTTACGTTGGAAAAAACCACAGCAGGCTTTAGATTGGTTTCAAAGATCGAAAACTTACAATCCAGAATTTAAAAAGGCTGAGAAGTATATCGAGAACTTAGAGCAGCGCGATGAGCATGATAAAGAGTCGTTTATGCCTAATGAGCTAGAAAATGAGGAATTATCTGATGAGGTGATGTCAGACTTAGCTGTCAATTTCGATGCAGATTCTGGCGATATTAATGTGGGGACAGGACCTGCCCCTTTGTTTTCCCGGGAAGATGATATTGAAGTCGTTTGACCCGTCTTCCCGTTTCACTTACCAAGGATTGAATCTTGCTCCATCCATGAATGCATCATTTGCTTACTTACCGAAACTAAAGAATTCCAATCCCCTGAATGTCTAGGTGTAGATATTGGATAAATTCTATGGATTCCAAGACTTAATAATTGCTCAATTCCCTCACCTGTTTTGCCAACCACAGCCATAACAGGGATTTGTTTTTCTTTGGCTTTTTCTGCTACTTTTAGTGGTCCCTTTCCATAGAGGGTTTGCTGATCCATGCAACCTTCTCCTGTGACCACTAAGTCTGCTTTTCCTAGGCTTTCCTCGAAGCCAGAGTTTTTCATGACGAAGTCAAACCCTGAAACTAGAGATGCTCCAAGAAAAGCCCAGAGGCCTCCGGCTAAGCCACCCCCTGCACCCATGCGTGCTTTGTTTTTTAAGTCACAATGGACATCCCGTAGAACAAGCTTTGCAAGGTGCTCTAAGCCAGCATCTAGGAGCTTAACCTCTACCTCATTTGCTCCCTTTTGCGGGCCTTAAACCTGGGCAGCTCCATCTTTTCCTGAAAATTGGTTGATGACATCAGCAGCTCCTATAAAACAGCTCTCCTTCGCTCTGGGGTCCAAATCATTCAAGTCAATTCTGCTAAGGCTGAGGAGGCTCCCACCTCCTCCATGTATTTGTCTGTTATCATGATCTAGAAATTGGCCACCCAGCTCTTGAACCATGCCAACACCTCCATCCGTTGATGAGGTACCGCCAATACCGATGACAAATTTACGAATTCCCTGGTCTAAAAAAAATCGAATAACGGTGCCAATTTGTCCTGAGTTTTCTTCTAGAGGTTTGAGCCTTTTCCCCTGCTTCAATGCTATGCCATTCAATTTGGCACTCTCTATCACAGCACAATCTTCATTCATTAGTCCCTAATCAAGTGACCTTTATAATGGCATAATTTTAAAGATTTTCACTGGATACATGAGCAAATTCACCATATTTTTGAATTTTTCTCTATTCTGTGGTTTTATTATTCGGCACTGGTCCCATATTATTGACTAACTAGTAAGCAATTTAGGTAGTTGATATATTTGGCTATTTGAGGTTTCAAATGGAACTGTCAGCCGTA
>JABSRF010000678.1 GCA_013215275.1 Oligoflexales bacterium
TTATAGCATTCAATAACAAGTTTTAGTTTTACTTATACAAAGCTATTTTTGGTCTGGACAGTGGGGTCCACTTCACTACTCCCATCATTTAGATCTAAAAGGCTCCAAAAACAAAGTAGGCCAACTAACAGATCGGAACATTAGAAAATATAATGATTTGTTTTAAAATCCTGGAGTTAAAAAGCATGTTCTTACATTTTTTCTGCTGGTCTACGGCCCATGGATTATTTAGATTTATGAGCAAAATTTTCAACGTGCCAAAAGTTGACGCTCAATCAAGAAAACTACCAACAAAGTTTTTGAAGAAGGTGACCTCAGCATAGAAGTTTGTTTTTTAAAGGCAAGCTTAAACAGTCGTGTCGGTTTTGGCTTAAGAATAGAATATACTCATAGGCAAACCTAGTTTGTTTGACTAGTATTAGAAAACTGATGGGTATCGCGAATTATTATATAGGTGATGTATTTATGAAAAGTATTCTGATGTTGCCTCTGTTGCCTTTACTTATGAGTGCGATGGTTCATGCAAAAGGTCATAGCCATGCCCCTTCATACCTTCTTGAAGATGAAAAGAATAGCATTCAAATATTTGGTGATTTTGCTAGTAGCGTGATCAACGTGAGTAACCTGCGCTATGCACGCACAGGATTTTTTTCTCATGATGTTTCAGAGATTCCTGCAGGTAGTGGCTCAGGCTTTCTATGGGATGATAAGGGGCATTGTGTCACCAATTTTCATGTGGTTAAGGGTGCTGATACGCTTATGGTTTCCTTCAAAAATGGTACCTCTGCCAAGGCTAAAATCTTGGGTGTGGAACCGAGAAAGGATATAGCTGTCCTGAAGCTAACGGAAAAAGCCCCAATTACCTTGAAAGGCCTACAAGTAGCAAATAGCGCTAAACTCTTAGTTGGTCAAAAAGCCATAGCCATCGGAAGCCCTTTTGGCTTAGATCAAACCTTGACGACGGGAATCATCTCAGCCTTAGGGCGTTCTATTCCTGGCATTGGTGGGGTCACCATCAGGGATATGATCCAAACTGACGCCTCGATCAACCCCGGCAACTCAGGAGGGCCTTTACTCGATAGTAGAGGAAAGCTGATAGGTATGAATACCATGATTTTTTCAAAATCGGGGAGCTCAGCGGGAGTCGGTTTTGCTGTTCCGTCAAATACCATCTACCGCATTGTGAACCAGATCATCCGTTTTGGAAAAGTTAAGCAACCAGGCTTGGGGGTTTCAGCCTTTGGTGATGATGTTGCCAATAGATTAGGAATTAAAGGGGTGATCGTGAGGGCCGTTATCCCTGATAGTGGTGCAGCAGAGGCAGGCATTCAGGGAACCAAACGAAATAGAAATGGCCAAATTATCCTGGGTGACGTGATCATCAAGATAAATGATAAGCGCATCGAATCATATGATGACTTGTACAACGCCCTCGAAGGTAAGAGCATTGGAAGTAGGGTGAAGGTGCTTGTGGTGAGAGCTAAAAAAACAGTGTCTCTCTCGATTCGGCTCATGGACCTGAGTAACGATTGACGTCCTCCCGCCAATAAATCAAAGATTATAGTGGGGGATCATAAGTGACCGATATTTTAGTTTCAATATTACAGCAGGTTACGCACTATCTAAGACTTCCAGTGTTGACGGTC
>JABSRF010000679.1 GCA_013215275.1 Oligoflexales bacterium
CATCCGTTTCTACCAAAATATAGCGTTCTGATCACACATGAATAGTGGGTAGAATATTTATTTGGAGTTACCTAAAAACCTCTATATCGGGTATGGGCATGGGAATCCGGATCACATTAAAATACTGCTCCAAACTTAAGGCTGCATCATCAAGTTTTTCTTTAATTTTGAAAATCTCATCATTGAGTTGTCCGTATTTTTTTTCTGCCCTTTTTATAGCGATTTCTGATATTTCATTAACTAATATGGTGTTTTGGTTAATTATCTTCGCCCACATATCTACATGCTCATGGGCGGGGTCTGCAAAAATAAGCAGGTCCTGGCAGCCAACAAAGTGCTTTAGGTAGTTGCGAAAAAGTGAGATACTTGGTTTTCCTGAGACATGCCCAAACTTCAATAGCTCTTTTGCATTTAGGCTATTCACTGAGACAATGCAGGTTTCGCCATTGCTGAGAAAGCTGCCACCATCCAGAATCACTGGAACGGACTCTAGGCTCTTATGTAAATAGAGGGCGACCATGTAAGGCACCGTATCATTGATGATGATATCGCTACGGTAGATAAAATCAACAAATGCCAGCTTGCTGATGGAGGGCTTTCCTAACCATCGTGCATAAGTAGGACCAAAGTCTCTCACCCAAACAGAGTCGTGGGGTATATTGATAAGCTTTATGCGGGCTGCCTTTGATTGAGACTTAGGCGGAAGGTTGTGGAACCATGGCTTCGCCTTTGGGTCATTCCCTTCTTCATTTGCCAAAATAAATGCAGATAAGCCTAACTCAAGGACCTTTGCTAGAAGGGCACTGCCGACCTCATGATAGGAGGTTAACAAATCTTCACTAAGTAAGAGGGAGGAAACTTTAGCATACTCAGGAATAGGGGATACCTTAAGTAAGGGCTCTTGAATGGCTTTTTGATCATGGTTCGTAAACCAAGTTGCTACCTTGCTCATTGCTAGAGCCACAACGACTCCAAATGTTAGAACAAAGAATAAGTACTTAATCTGCATAAGCTCTCTAGCTTTCCACCGATCGTATTAACTCTTTTATTTGATAAATGTTCAAACTAAGGACTAGTAGCTTTATGATACCACACCAGAAGGGTTGAGAATTGAAAATCAGACAAAGAAAGAGCAGTCCACCTTAAATACCTACAGCTTACTCATTTGACTAGGCAAGCTCATCTCGACTTTAACTGCAGCTATTCTGCTTTACCACCTGCACCACCCTTCTAGGGTTGACGACTTTGAAGAAGGAAAAAGGTGCCAAGCCTAACTCTTCAAAGCTAAACTTAATTTTAGTGCCATAAGGATGATAGGCCTTGCAATAATCAGGCTTGAGGCGCAGAAGATGCAAAAGCACAGGCTTTGATCTCAGGACCTCTACTTTAAAATCTTCTTTCTCAGTGCACCCTCCTGTATAGAGCTGAAAAACCGGACCATCTTCCGTCATTTCGACTCCGTATATTTGGTCCTCAATTGGTTTTTGGGAGTAGGCGAAAGCATCGATGCCAATGCAAAAAAACACCATAATAATACCGATGGATATTGTCTTAAACATAATCGTCCCATAAGTGACCGATATTTTAGTTTCAATATTACAGCAGGTTACGCACTATCTAAGACTTCCAGTGTTGACGGTCT
>JABSRF010000068.1 GCA_013215275.1 Oligoflexales bacterium
AAAGACCGTCAACACTGGAAGTCTTAGATAGTGCGTAACCTGCTGTAATATTGAAACTAAAATATCGGTCACTTATGGGCAACATGTATAAATTACCAAGGAAAAAAAGCACTTTTAGTCACCGGTTTTGCCGTTTCACACCAAACAGAAATTTTGATGTTGCCTTATTTTCAAGGAAAAAAAATACCTTTAAAGCCAATTTTCGTAGACCACGAGGTAAACCTAGCTGTTTTATCAGCAAAGGACAATCAAGCTCTAGCCGCCATGAAGCCTATATCAATTGGCAGTGATATCAGTATTGGGAGCACCACAAGCTTACTCACAGATCAAAATAATATTAAGCTGAATTAGCACTCTGCTACCTTGTCTGCAGTTGATATTTATGAGGCAAGCACTAGCTCCTATCAAATGATCCACTACCTATTTAAGGCCCAGCAAAAAGCTCTGGGATGGTCGGAGCCCGTGCTAAAAAATGGCAAATTGGTTGCCATTACAAGTGGGCAAAATTCCGATTATATCTATGCTATTCCTGCGCGCACAATCAAGCACTTCATCGCAGAAAATCCTGAGAAATACAAAGGTTTTCCAAGTTTAGGGTTTTTAACACAGAGCCTTAGCTCTAATACCCTCAGGCAGGCTTTAGGCGTGCCGGGCCAAGAACTTGGAGTGAGAGTTGCTACAGTTCACGAGACCAGCCCATTTGTTGATCAGATTAAAAAGAATGATGTATTACTAAGATTAAATGGTTATCGAATTAATTCAAGGCAGGCCGTCGAGCATCCAATATGGGGTGAGGTTCCCTATGTTGTCGTGGTAAATGAATTATATGCAGGCGACTCTGTCAATTTGACCATCTGGATAGAAAGCAGGGAAATCGAGATTAAGAAACCTCTTAAGCGCTATCTATCCAATGAAAAATTGGTAAGACAATACAACTATAGTAGCAGTGAACCGCACCTTATTTTTGCAGGTATCATCTTTCAAGAACTTTCACTCGATTATTTGAAAACCTGGGGCAACCAATGGCAAAAAGAAGCAAAGTCAAACCTCTTGTATCAGTGGATTTATAAAAATGGTTTATTCCCAGGCGGTAAAAAAAGAATCATCCTCCTGTCCAAAGTGTTGGCTGATCGCAAGAACCATGGCTACGAGCACCTAAGCCATCGTATTGTGAGCAAAGTTAATGACGTAGCAGTCACTTCTTTGGAAGATGTCGCAAGAGCTTTGGACCGCCCGATCATGAAAGCAGGAAAGGAGTATGTAAGGATTGTGTTATCTCAAGGAAAAGGGGAAGTCATCCTGTCCTATCGAGATTTAGATAAAACCCATAAAAGAATCGCCAAAAGCTACGGTATTGTTTCACCCGATTCGTTTTTTAATCGAACTGCCAAGAAATCTTAATTTCAGGCTTATTTCTTCTTTGTATCCCGCCTGGAATGACAAGGCGACTCACTATTGATGATAAGTGGCCTCAGACCTTCTTCTAAATTCAGCCATGCTCTGCTCAGTTCTTTCTTTAAACCCAGGTCTTGAAGCACCTCGGCCATCAAAACCTGGCGCCTAGAAAAATGGACCTTTGTGAGTGGCAGCATACTGTGAGCTTTAACCAAAGGCTTTCCCGTATATTTATGGGTTTTAGATCCAAGCAATTTTGCCGTGAAGGCACACTGTTTTACAACCAAGTTTTCAATATCTGAGTGAAAAAAGAAATGGCCGATAATTGGATCCCGCACAGCACGTCGGTAAAACTCCGAAATTGCTTGCTGGATAAACGACTCGCCGACTTGTTCAAAGATGCGAGTGGGTTCTTGCGCTGACAATTTTATGCCCCTAAGAGGTAATTATGGTTTAAGCAAAAATTTGCTTTTTTCCCTTGAACCTAGCCTATTTCACAGGCTAAGGTCGTCCTTTGATAACTGCTATCTCAAGAGAATCGACTGGTGTCAAATCAATATCTTATTATTATCCCGACATGCAATGAAACGCTCAACATTGAGCATCTTGTGAAAAGCGCCCAGGTAAGCTAGGGCTTGGTTCTGCCTACATGGCTAGATTTAATTGTGTGGGGTGTTTGCTGCTATATTAGCCGGGCAAGCTCATGCTACGTACGATTGATTAATCCTCAGAGGAGAGACTTGGGATTTCACAGGTGGTTGCCTATTTTTGCACAGAAAGCTCCCTAGCTAAGAGGCTAGATCCTTCAGCCAAAAGCATGCTATAATATAAGCATCGTTTAAATGGCAGAAAGATACGGAGCTACTGTGAACTTTAGGTTTCCGTTTCCCTTAGAAGTAGCTTTAATCGACGATGAAGAGGGGATTCTTGACCTTCTCAACTACTCCATTGAAAGCATCACAGAGTTAACACCCCTGCTTTTTACAGACCCAGTGGAAGCTTTCGAAGCTATTCAAGAACGAAAAATCAGGATCGTGTTCACTGATATCGATATGCCTCACTTACGGGGCGATGAGCTGATTCAAAAGTGTAAAAAGCTAGCTTGGAACGTGGATATCATTGTCATGTCTGCCGTCATAAAAAGAGACGTTGCATTCAAGTGCTTTGATGCAGGGGCAAGGGAAATTTTAATCAAGCCATCGGATATATCTAGGGTCAACGACGCCCTTATACGAATTGTTGAACGATACAAAATCTGGCACCAAACATGCAAAGAAGTCAGTCACGGCTTCACAGACCGAACCGTCCTGAAGATGGATGGAGATGAAGAGATATAGCTTCCTATAGAGGTTAGGAGTTTAACGGTATTTTTGAGCTAATTGCACAAATGAGGTAACGATGCAAAAAAAAAAAGTCCTCATCGTTGATGATTCGGTCACAATGCGCCAACAAATAGACCTGACTTTGACGAAAGAAGGCTTCGAGCTCATTGAGGCTTGCGATGGTGAGGATGGAATCAAAAAGCTTAAAGAAGTTGAGAATATTAAGCTAGTATTTTTAGATGTCAATATGCCCAAGATGGATGGCCTCGAAATGCTGGAAGAGATTCAGCGTAAAGGAATTTTTACTGATGTTCCTTTTATCATGCTTACGACTGAAATCGACAAACGCAAGATTCAACGAGCCAAAACTGCAGGGGCTAAAGGTTGGATCATTAAACCGTTTGAGCCTTATCAAATCATCGATGTGGCTAACAAGTTTACCCAAGATTAGCAGAACTTTAAAGTCCAGAGGACACCAGCTTTGGGTTCAATGACCATTGGTCATCTGTGTATGCCTCTTCCAAGGTGATGTCGATCCGCTCTCCTTCACGGAAATTATCCAAATGCATTCCCTTTGGAACCATATTTGAGCGAAGCCATCGATCAAAGGGGTGACCATCAATGTGGATAGACATGCCTTTATCATTTACATACATAACGGTCGCTTTTAAGGTTTCATCCTTGACTGCTATTAGCAACAAGGAAGATACGTAGTCATCAATACTGCGTTTTATGTTCTCTTCTCGATAACGTGCACCGTTTGCCCTCCTAACATAGCGTTCTAAGTACTCTTTGCGCAGATAACGCGGCAGTTTCTTTGAGTTAGATTGGTAAGGTACAGCATCTCCTTTGATGCTTGCCAATAAAATTCTATGATTGATGATATCGGTATACCTGCGCATGGGTGCTGTAAAGTGATCGTAAGAGCCAACTTTCAGGCCTTCATGCCCCCTTTGGTCACTTCGGGCAGAATACTTAGCTTTGAGATTACTGCGCCAGGCAATGGATTTGGCGATTTCTCCCACCAGCTCATCCGCACAAATGCTCTCAATAAAGCCTCGCATGTCTTCACCGTCATTCCAGGGCATGCCCAGCTTTTCTAGTTTGCTCTTGGCTATCTCGATCCTCTCGTTGGTTGTGGAGGGGTGATAGCGATGTATGGAGTGCAATGAATGCTCCTTAAAATACTCGGCCACTGCACGATTGCTAGCAACTGATATCTGTTCATTATATTTTTCAACCTCATATCGCGTATTTTCTGAGACTGAGTAAAGGCCAAGCTCTCCATCAGGGTGGATACTCATTTCTCTAAAAGCATAGTCGACCACCCCCCGGTCTTTTGCCTTTTGCACGAGGGCTTCTCCAAGGGTGTAGAGGTAGTCCAGAGTGGTATGAAAGGGTTTTTTTGCGTAATCATGTCCATGACCTTTACCGTAGTATTCCTGAACGGTTCGATAAGAAAGCTGAGCCCTACTTATGATCGCTGCATGAGCAAAGCTCTTAGAGACCATGGTTCCCTCTGCCGAAAAATCCATCATGATGACAACAGCCCTTCGCTTTTGATTTGGGGAGAGCGAGCATAGATCTTCGCTTATAACCCTTGGAAAGACTGGGATATCAAACCCGGGCAAGTAGCTCGTAAAAACCCTTTCCGACGCTTCCTTGTCAAGGCTTGTGCCAGGAACTGAAAAGTAAGAAGCATCAGCAATTGCATAATAAACTCGGTAGGTTTCCGATGTTTCATCAAAATTGATATAGACTGCTTGGTCAAGATCCTTTGAATGATCATTGTCAATGGTGACAAAATCAAGGTCCGTAAAGTCTTCTAAACCTAAAAAATCAATTGGTCTTCGAGCAAGTTCCTCGACCTCCTCTAGAGTCTGTTGCTCATAGAGCGCTTTCGCCTCTTGAGAAATGGCATGCTGCAAAAACTCACGCTCTAGCTCATTTTTGGGAATATCGAGGACGTGTTTGCCAAGTTCATGGTTTCGATCAGCTAAACTACTTAGGGGAGCTAGCAGATGGCGTTGGGATTGATCAAGGCCCCACCCATGAATTTGCAAACCAGCGGGAGCACGCCTTGAGCTATGCTCAAAACTTCGGCTTAAGCCTCTCCTGAAGGCCGGACTTGAGGAAAACTTTTGCGGCAGGTAGCTACTGCCATTGGATACCATCAAGCCCAAGGTCATCAGTGTCTTTGCCTGCTTAGTTATTGCTAAGCAGGCACCGCCATAAAAAAGGGAGAAAGTCAGGATAATGTTAAGGATCATTGTCCGTTGGGTTCGCATATCACATACCTCCTTAGAGTTATCGAAACACTGGAGGTTTATACATAAAAAAATATGGAATCAATCCAAAGTTGGCTGAGGGGCTAAAAATACTCGCTTTAAAAATAATCAGACTCTGTGCCAGATTAAATATTAATCAATGAAGTTTGGCCAGGACAGATATACGGCCGGAAGAAGTATTTGGTTGGAAGTCTAGCGAATCACATGGTCAATCTCTTCCAGAACCTCTCTTTGGCTGGTAGTTTTTTTGAGCTCCCTTAAAAATAAACTAATCTGTGGGTTTAGTTGTCGTCTTGCTCCCTCAACAAATGCCACTTGAACCCAATTAGGCATGCGTGCCAGCATCAAAGCAAGGTGATTGTTCTGGCTGGGAAAAAATGAAACCAGGACCTTACGGGCCATATCTGAAAGGGCATTATTTCTTGAGATGCTATACAGGAACAGGTGGTCAAAACGCGGGTGTGCTGCATCTACTGGAAAACTTAGTAAATGCTTGAAAATCTCCATGCACGCAAATACGTCTACACTTTTTACACTTAACTGACGCAACTCGCTGACCGGTGCTTTAGCGAGGTAGTCTAGAAAGTCGTGGGAGGCTTGTCGCGGATCTAGAGTAATCATTGCCCGAGCGAAGTCCACGTGATTACTATCAAAAAGCCCTTGGCGGACAACTGTGTAAGACTGGATCAGGTTATTGTTGGCAACAGCTGAAGCCATTTTTGGCAAGTACATCTGCTGGATCTCATTATTGGCAATTGCTTGTGATAGAGTTCTTTCTACCTGCTGCCCCATTGCAGTTGATGGCATAGATGCAGCAAGGTGCCAAGCCAGCTGCTGGCTTAGATTACGATCGGATTGACTCAAAATGTAAAATAGCTGAGGTGCCTTCTCATAGGCTGTAAATTGGTATAAGTTCATAGCATTGATGAGTTTCGTCGCCGGCATTTTCAGCTGGCTCTCGATGATTACTTTATGTAAGTAGGCACCCGCGGCTACTCGCTGATTGCGTTTTTCAATGAGCTTTTTGCTCTTTTGGAGGGTTTTATCTCCAAAATCAAGACCGGCCTCGACAATTTCACTCAGACTCATTTCAGACGTCAATTCTGGAGGCTCAAGATCATCTTGTTTGGACTGATTGAGCGATACACATCCCGTTAATAATTGCCAGCACAGCATTCCTAAAATGGCTCTAACGCTAAAATTCATTCTTTTTTAAAGCTCCTTAGCTAGTTATCATGAAGGGATGAGAATTACGGTATGCCCTAGGGCTTTACTAAGCTTTTCGCTCCAATCCTCAGTAGAGGACTGGTTGTCACGTTTCGTTCTAATTTCTATAACACACTTTTGCTGCTGATCCTCTTTCAACTTAATCTCGATAATTTTATGGCTGCGCACAAAAGAAGAAATCACCTCTAAAGGAATTTTTTGGGGACTAGATTTTAATCTGCCAGTTTCACTGCTGTAGTCAACCCCTAAAGCCACAGCAAGCTGCCGCAAAAACTCCATAGGCCAGGCAATATGCACAGACTTATGTGAGCCGGGGGCAATTAAAGTGCGTAGTAAATCCCTTTGCTTTTGCACCCTCAGAGCAAAAAAAATCAAAAAAACCAAGCCAGCAGAAGCCAACAAGTGAACCATAGCATTTACACTTGCCACGTAAAAAAGCTCCCTTTGAAAAGTCAGTGAAGGAAAAAAAAGACGAAACTAGTCGGGAATAGCAGCTAGCTTAAACCCTTGCTCTACAAAATCATAGCCTGCATGGCTCTGTTCCTGCTTTCGCTGAATGGTATCCTGCAGCTTTTTTGCCCAAGGGATAGACTCAGGCTCCACAGCGAGCACTTGATGTAAGATTTCAAAAACTTCAACTCCGAGGAGCCACTCCTCCGGAAACTCCTGACATATCTGTTCTGAGACCTCCTTAAGCTTTTTACTTAGAGCATCCTTGTCTGAGCTTCCATTATGTGTTTCACGAATCTGTCGCAGGGAATTATAAACCTCGAATATTTTCAGCTCTTTGCCGGTAAATGGAGAGACCCTACCTGGCACCGTTGAAGCCCTACCAAAGTTATACTCTCCGAAGTTTTCCCAATCAGCCGGCCCCCCATAAACACTTTTAACCTGAGTTCCAATGGCAAGGTCAAAGGGCCCCCAAGAAGGGTCAAAGAGGACTTCATCTCCTAGGCGCACAGAGCAATCGACAAAGGTCATGAGAAGCAGTTGGCTTCCCTTCCTAAGCCACGATTCAACCGTGCCTTCTACGATCACACCGGATGCTAACTTCAATGTGTAGGGTTTTCCCTTGCAAACCCCTAAGTTTTCTAGGTCTCGGTCGCTCAATTCCGAAGGGTTTTTGCTTGTTTCCTTCCAGGCTCCGCAAGGCGAAGAAAAGCCATTCCCATGTCGTCCACTTCCATGACCTGGAAGCTCCGCATTTTCGAAGGCTAGCTGCACCGGGCCGGACCAGCGTATAAAATCTACTCGATCTCCCTCTGCTTTAAAGTCATCACAGACCCCGGAAATGCATAAACCTGAATCTAAGACGGTCGTGGTTAAGGCTTTAGCTTTTTTTGCCGTCGCAAGGCCGTGAGTGCCTCCAATGACAAAAGACATTTTGGTCTCCAATTCAGCAAGAACGTCAACCAAATGCTGAAAATCTTTAGCGACAAATAGTTGCGGCTGGGGCTTAGTGATATCGTAAGATTGCTTTATGCAGTCAACCGATAGTGGGATCTTACGAACCCCCTCTCCCAAACAAGTTCGGCTTTCCGAAAGGGATGACAGCAGGCCTGCTCCATAGATCTTTGGTGATTCACAGTCGCCAACGAGGCCATACTCTGCTGTCCACCAGTACATCCGAGCAACTTGAGCAGCTTCAGAAACCCATGTCATAGAGTCCACAGACTGCTCGAGTTCAGTCTCAGCTCGTGCGATCATTTCGGGTGAGGAGTCTGGGTTTTCCTTAACATCCGACAGGAATCTTATGGCTTCATAAAGCTTTATATCCTCATGGGAAAAAATAGAGCGCCTTGCAAGCTTCGCATAGCGTTTAAGAAAAGTTGCATAGGCCTCATCTGCAATGATAGGAGCATGGCCAGCTGCTTCATGAACGATATCAGGAGCTGGCGTGTATGCTATATGATCTAAGGTGCGCATATCCGCAGCAATAGGCAGCACATGCAATGCTTGAAAGTCCAAAAAAGCAAGGGGAGGGATAAAGCCACACACACAAACAGCGCCCCATCCAAATTCATTCAAAACCGCATCCATCTTCTCTATGTCAGGAATTGAAGATATGGGAATCCCAGTTTTTTCAAGGCCCAATAAGTAAATGTCATGAGCATGACCTTTAAAGTACTCTCTTGATTGGCGCATAATATAGCGCCAAGTTGCTTGGTCACGCCATGTATATTGCGAGTAGTTTTGTTCGACCACAAATTCTTTTAGGTGATCTGGCAGGCGTTTGTAGGTGATTAGGTTTTCTTTACTCATCGCACCCCCCTTCGTCTTACTCCTAAGAGTATGATCGGCATAAGGTAAAGGAAAATTAAGAACAAAAATGAATGTCCGGCAGCACCATTTTCCACTGTAATTTCGCCACAGTTAGGAGAGACCCGTTGGGTCTGGGGAGGCTCATGATCCCACCTTGACTCACCTAGATAAGCTGCTAATCCATCAAGGATTCCGCGGCCTAATTGGCCTGGAATAGGCTCTCTACCATATTTTGGGCCATAGGATTGGTTATAACCGTCAGCAAAATCCATGTCATATAGTTTCCTATCAGCAGAAGCTAAAAGGCGATACTTAAGGTTTTGAGCTTGTAAGCCCGGTTCTAGCATTTGAATCAGGCCAGCGACGCCTGTGACTAAAGGGGTTGCAACTGAAGTCCCTTGGCTTAAGTACACATCGCCTCCAGGGACAGTTGAAATAATGGCCTCATCACTTCTGCTACCTATTTCTACATCCCCACCTGGAGCTGCGAGGCTTATCCAAGAGCCAAAGTTTGCATAGCTAGCCTTTCTCCCTTCCCTACTGAGGGCTGTTACAGCAATCACATCTTCCAAAGCTGCTGGAAAGACACGCTCACTCGTGTTTTCATTGCCCGAGGCTCCCACGACCACAACCCCATGATTCATAAGCTCCTTAACGACCAAGCTTACGGATCGAGATTGTTCAAACTTTCCAAAGGAAGAGTTCACGAGCTTTACTATGCCGCCATGCATTTTATTGATGTTTTGAACGTACTTTAGACCCTTTAAAATGGCACTATCCGGCACCTTTCCTTCGCCATCAATATTTTCAACCACCTTAATTGATAGTATTTTGCAGTGAGGGCAAACCCCGGCTACCCCATACGCATCATCGGCGACAATCAGGCCTGCCACGTGGGTTCCATGAATACAAGCGCCGTTAAGAAAGGTTTGGCCTTGGATGGTTTCTACTGGACACGGCTCACCCGCAAATTGGGTGCCAAACGGCACCGCTGGCCCTTGACCCAAAAGCTTGCTAGCGCCAAGGGTTGTATCACAGCCGTACTCATCATTCTCACAGCCCGATTGGCCTGGATTTGGGTTTAGCCATATTTTTGATCGCAACGCTGGGTGTAAAAAGTCAATCCCACTATCTAAAATGGCAATGACTGGAGCTAAATCCCCTAAGCTCGCATCGGGAAGCGCATCAAGGTCTCTTTGACCAAGAGCCTGATAAAGCTCACCAACCCTGATAGAATCTAGCCACCAATTGCCTCCAAGGTCCTGATAACGATCATATAAGTCTGAAAAAAAATTCTGATCTTGAATGATTTTGCTCTTCGGCTTAAGGCTTGGACGCTTAGGTGAACTAACAGGAACCCATTCCTTAGTGAATAATTCGTTAATCCTGTTAGGTTCCCAAATCACAATCGAGTCATAATCCAGGCTGTCCAAAAAATCCCATTCCTGCACTCCGCTTTTTAAATCAACCCGAAAAAGGGATAAGCTTCCTTCTAAGGCAGAATCACGGTCGGATATGGATTTATACCTAGGCTCCAAAGGCAAAGACAGGGGCGTCTTGCCAAGGTATTCAATATTTGAGAGGTGGGTAGATTTAAGGTGTTTTGACATCAGCCTCAGTGGATCAGGCTCATGTTCAAGCCTCAAGCCAAGAATATAGCTACCCGGGACACGCAAGTTTTTTTTTGTCGAGCGATCAACATCAAGCTCTTTGTTTCCACAGTTGGACAAGCTAAGGCTAGCAACAGCTAAGAGAAAGACAAAATATAATCTATTCATTACAACACCTTACAAACTGAGCGTCCGAATTGTCCAGCAGGTTTGAGGGCTCACCCTCAAAAGCAATCTCTCAGGAACAAGGCAGCTAATCAATGAAAGTTGATGCATTAAATATATTTTTATAGAGAAATCTTGCGCGTATCCGATAAAATTTAGGAGAGCGTATATCCGCTAGAATGCGGCCTAGGTGAGTAGCGTGGGTCTAACGAATTGCTAAGATAGGGCCATCATGGGTATAAGGGGCTAGTGACGTCCTCCAATGTTAGGTACATAAGAGAAAGGCAAGCAAGAAATGGATGACAAACTCGGAGTACTCGTAATTACAGCCCCATCAGGCACTGGAAAAACGACCCTGAATCGGCGGTTGGTACGCGAGCTGAGCAACTTAGAGATATCGGTCAGCCTAACCACCCGATCTATGCGCAAGAATGAAAAACATGGCGACCACTACTGGTTTATAAGCAAGGAAGAGTTTGAGGAAAAACTCAGTTCCGGAAAAATGCTTGAATGGGCTGAAGTATTCGGAAACTTATACGGAACTAGCCTTGATGAGATGCACCGCATCCAGGCTAATGGGAAGCGCCCTGTGCTTGAAATCGACGTACAAGGTTGGGAAAAAGCTAAGGACAAGCTCCCAAATGCTACTTCCATTTTTATTATGCCACCTTCCATGCGGGCATTGTGGGAAAGGCTTAAGAAACGAGGCACCGACCCACTGGAGGTTAGGCTTAGAAGGATCCATACTGCCAGGGAGGAGCTTGACCATGGGAAACACTATCAGTACTTTGTCATCAATGACGATTTAGATAGGGCTTATCTTGAACTTAAGCAAATCGTTTTAGGTAGGGAGCCCACCCTAGATCGACAGAATGGGCTTTCTCACTGCCAAAAGCTGCTCAATGAGTGCAAAGAGCCATGGTTTGCAGAGCTTCACTCTGAACTGGAAACCATGAACCAATAGCTATCAGCAATTCCTTGGGGAGAGTGAGCTGCTGAAACTTTGAAAGGAACTGTCCCCTATGGAAAAAGACGAGCACAAAGCTTCCAAAGCAAACTACGACCCGATTCCCGAGTCAAAGGATGCTAGTGAGCCAGCCACTCCTGACCAAGAATTTGCATCTTTGCTCCTCAAGCTTAGTAGCTATGTGACTGACGAACAATCAATCAGCCTCATAACCCAAGCCTATGAGTTCGCAACAGAATGCCATAAAGGCCAAAAACGTAGGTCTGGAGAACCATATATCACCCACCCCTTGGCAGTCGCTGGGATTTTAGCTGACCTAAAGGTGGACTTGGCATCAATCATTGCTGCAATCTTACACGACGTGGTTGAGGATACAGAAGCGAGCCTTGAAGATATCGAGTCGAGGTTTGGAACCGTTATTGCCAACTTGGTTGATGGTCTCACCAAGATTGGGAAAATTAAATTTCGCTCTTCCCAAGAGAGGATGGCGGAAAATTTCCGCAAGATGATCCTTGCCATGGCTAAAGACCTACGTGTCATCTTGATCAAGCTCGCAGACCGGCTTCATAACATGAGAACCTTGGGAGCGCTTGCAGAGGAAAAGCGCAGACGAATTGCCCAAGAAACCTTAGATATTTATGCTCCTCTTGCTAACCGCCTAGGTATTTACGGAATTAAGAGTGAGTTAGAAGACCTGTGTTTAAAAGAAACAAAATACAAGATCTACAAAGAAATTAGCCGAAAAATTGCGGCAAAGAAAAAGCAGCGTGAGGCCTACATCGGCGAGGTGATCCAGATCCTGGATACAGAGCTAAAGAAATATGGATTTAAAAATGTCAAGGTTTACGGAAGGCCTAAACACTTCTACTCAATCTATAAGAAAATGGTAGACCGCCAGCTGGCCTTTGAGGACATCCATGACCTTTTTGCCTTTCGTATCATCGTTGATTCCATAAAAGACTGTTATGAAGCTTTGGGCGTGATCCATGCAATGTGGAAGCCAATGCCTGGCCGCTTCAAAGACTACATAGCGATGCCAAAAGCCAACTTGTACCAATCCCTTCATACCACAGTCATTAGACCAAATGGGACTCCTGCTGAAATACAGATTCGCACCCATGATATGCATTCAATCTGTGAGTTTGGTATCGCTGCCCATTGGTCCTATAAAGAAAAGACCCCGGCCCCTGCTAAGGCAACAGACTTTAAGTCTTTTTCATGGCTACGGCAAATGATGGAGCTACACCACGATGTAAAGGACCCCAACGAGTTTCTCGATGCTGTAAAGGTCGACTTGTTCGATGAAGAGATCTTTGTGTTTACCCCAAAAGGGGATGTGATTCAGTTGGCGTCGGGTGCAACCCCATTAGATTTTGCTTTCACAGTTCACACTGACGTCGGCTTAACGACCGTTGGCGCAAAGGTTAACGGTAAAATTACCCCGCTTCGGAGTAAAATTCATTCTGGTGACATTGTAGAGATCATAACCTCCTCTAACCAGAAGCCAAGTAAAGACTGGCTAAATTTTGTCACCACTTCTAAAGCTCGTAATAAGATTCGCTCATATTTGCGCAGTGAACAGCGAGAGAGTAGCCGCAAAATTGGTCGAGAGCTTTTGTCTCATGAGCTTTCTCAAAGGGGCTTTGACCTCGAAAAGATGATTGACCAGAACAAAGTCGAAGCCTTGATTAAAGCTGGAAAAGAAAGCGGCCTCGATGAACTGCTGATAGCCATTGGCTATGGTAAGATTAACGCCAAAGATTTGGTAGAAAAAGCCTACCCATCGCCAACACCAGCTGAGTCCCAAAAACCAGATCAAGCAGTCGCAGATGTAAGAGACTTCAATGCGGATAAGATCAAACGCTCCTCTGGAGTCCTGGTTTCTGGAATGGACAATATCCTCGTCACCTATGGCAGGTGTTGTAATCCCTTACCAGGAGACCAAATCGTTGGTTTTATCACCAGGGGCCGCGGCGTTTCCATTCACCGCAATAACTGTAAAAGAGCTTTAGATTTAGATCCAGCTAGGCGTATCGAGGTATCCTGGGCAAAGGACCAGAAGTCTCAGGCCTTGCACACTGCTTACTTAAATATTGTTACCCAGGACCGTCAGGGAATTCTCGCTGATATAACCGTCGCAATTTCAACTGAAGGTGCGAACATCCAAAGAGCAAAGGTGCAGATTTCCCAAGACCTCATGGGAGTGATAGACTTTGAGATCACCCTCAACTCCCTCGACCAACTCAACAAGATTATCAATAAGATTGAAGGAATTGCGGATGTAGTTCTTGTTGAGCGGAAAGAAAAAGATCGAAAATCAAAGACCAAAAACAAGATTTCAAAAAAACAGGGAACTTGAGTCGTTTAAACCGGCAACTCCATGTTTTGCATCCTTACCAATTTAATATAAAATTTCAGTACCACTCCGATTTTTCAGCACAATTCTTCATGACCAAAATGAGGTGGAATGGATGCATAAGCTGTTGTCTCGCCAAATTAAGCGTGCTACCGACCAGGAAAAGATCAACTATGACGAATTGCTTGGGATGGTCATCCTAACCTATACGGAAATTGATAAAGCCCGAGAGATCGCTGATCGGACCCATGACACCTTAGAGCAAGAGATCATGACTTTGAATGAGAAAGTCACTGCCGAAGCTGCAGAAATCACAGAGCTCCTAAACTCCATAGGCCAGATCATTTTCACCTTCAACCACGACCTAAGTATCAACCCTTATTTCTCCTCTAAGGCAGGTGAGTTCTTTGGCTTCAAACCTGAATCCACTCACACGCTGGTTGAGGCTTTCAAGTTAAAACAAGACCAAATCGAGTCATTTCAAACCTGGGTTCATAACCTTTTTCAACCCTCAACCCTAAGAAGGTGGCATAAGATCGTACAAATCAGCCCCTTTAGAGAGCTGCGTCTTGAAGACGGTGACCAAGTGACGATTCTTGAGCTTGATTATAAGCCCATCATCCACAATGAAAAACTTTCCTGTATCATGGTGATCGGCAGCGATGTCACCCGCTCACGCAGAATAGCTGCAGAGCTTTCACGCCAGAAGCAACTCCAATTACGACATTCAGAGCATGTGGATGCTTTTTTTTCAAATAGCCAAGGCACCTTGCAGCTGTTTCTTAAAGAATTAAGTGAGCTAAACCATGGCATTATCGCAAGTAAAGAAATCATGCAATCCAGCCAAGCACAAACAGAAAAAGTAACTAATATTGAAGCCCTGTACTGCACCATACACACTGTCAAAGGCAGTGCCGGCACTTACGGCTTTAGCTATCTAGTCGCTGTAGCGAAATGTAATCGCCAATCCCCCAAATATTCGCTTTAGCACGTTTTGGCTGGATTTTTTC
>JABSRF010000680.1 GCA_013215275.1 Oligoflexales bacterium
ACCGTCAACACTGGAAGTCTTAGATAGTGCGTAACCTGCTGTAATATTGAAACTAAAATATCGGTCACTTATGATTAATACCTATAAACAGACCTTAGCGTCCATCCCAGATAACAAGAAAAAGTATCAAGCTGCAGTGAGCTACAATTTGGCACTAGCCTACACTCGTGCAAATCAATTAAAGCCTGCTCTCGATCTGTTGAGCGAGGTTCTCAAAAATGGCACCCCTCCGATTCAAAGAAAAAGCAAATCCTTAGAGCTTAGAATCAAGAAAGCCATTGCAAACGGCAGTGAGATTACCTTAAAACAAAATCAAAGTGCCCCCCAAACTCAAAATGAAGATGAAAAGGCTGATAAAGACCTTAAATCCCAGGAGTTAGACCACCTGCAGATTGTTGCAACGATCAACGCTAATCCTGGAGAGCTTTGCTGCTACCGAGTCTTCACCACTAATGAAGCTCCAAACCCTGAAATCCAAAAGCTATTTAAGGACCCTCCGCGCTTTAACCCTCGCAGTGCTATAGCCAAAGAAGAGTCTGCTGGACTCGAAAAAATGATGCATAGCCAAAAGAAGCGAGCCTAAAGACTAGCTCAACTTTCAAGCAATCTAGCGAGTCTTTCTATAGAAAAACCGCAGACACATTTCTTAAAGTTCTTTTCTTCATATAAAATATTATCCAATTATTTATTGTACTTAGATCCAATTTTGCTGTCTATTTTTTTTGCAAATTTTGTTAAACTTTTAAATTTAAAAATCCGATAAAAAGTGCACATAAGCATTGGTATATCTTTCACTTAAATCCTAGAGGCGCATCATGGAAGAGATTTGCAAAGGGTTTCCATTATCGGAATTTACCAAATCTGAAACCGCAGCAAGGCTAAACATCAACAACAATCCCTCTAAATACTTTAAGAGGAACATGCAAACTTTCTGCCCTGTCATTGAGTATCTCGATAAAGTTTCAAGAGGAAGGCTAGAGATTACGTCGGGCTATCGCAGCTCACAGCTAAACTTCTATGCAGACGGTGTCAACAACTCCTATCACACCATCGGCCTTGCACTAGATATCAAGCCTGGAATTCCATTCCACATTGCTGAAAAAATCATAGCCAATATAGACCCTTCGATTACCACCATTCACTACGACGGCCATATCCACATGCATAAAGAGAGCCGCGACAGAAGCTATGAGGCTGCAAACTATAAAAGTGAGCTCCCCATTAGTTCGGGATACACTCATGGCTATCAAGTGGCATCCTTATTGTTGGGCTTAGTTATTGTAGCTTTTGCAGTCGCAGGAGTGATGGTTAAGTTTGTGTATCCGATGAGCTACAGCACCACCAAGCATTGACCACCGCTCCAAATTAAGTGTAAAAATCTGTACATTGATGATTACTCTCGCCTTGGTCATTTCGCTCTCCGTTGATGTGGATTTCTCCCGTGCAACTGGAGTCCTGGGAAGGGCGGTCACCAATTTCTTGGTTAACTCCTCCTCTGGCAGTCAGTCTATTGAGTAAGATTGCTTTCACCTCCCTAGAAGGGGTGAAAATAGTGATCTCAGTATCATCACCTCTATGCTCAATATTAACTGCAGCGTTGGTATCTGCATGCGAAACCTCCCCATTTACATGATAAAACTT
>JABSRF010000681.1 GCA_013215275.1 Oligoflexales bacterium
CGTCAACACTGGAAGTCTTAGATAGTGCGTAACCTGCTGTAATATTGAAACTAAAATATCGGTCACTTATGATATAAGTCTAAAAAAAATGGCTCGCCATCGAGTACAATTGCTTTTAGCATAATTAACTATTCTCCATTTTACGAAGCAGCTTTATTCACAGGCTTCGGTTACTCAGAATCTTTTTGGTACTTGAGCTTTACTAGTTTAAGTGCCTTGGTGACTTGGTCCATCACATCAATATCAAGTTCTTCTAAATCTGCAACTAAACTCATAAAGCTTTCAAAATAACTAGTCTGCCTTCTGCCTTTGCTGCAGATCGCTACAAAACGTTTTCTAGTTTTTAAGTTAAGGCCATCACAGGCTTGAAGAATGATGTCTTCCCAGTTTTCTAAGCCTTCCTTCAAATTACCCTCATGATCAAATCTAGGGTTCTCATCAAGCAAGTAGCTTACAAAATCAGTGATAGGCATATCTCTTAGGTTTGCCAATGATTGCAGGTAACTAATAGCAGTGACTAACTTGGGAGTAGGCTTGGTGGCGCCTCGAACTTCATAGTACCTAGGAAGCCCAATATTCAAATACTCAGCCATATCTTGTGAGACCATTGGAGAGCTTAAGTCATTAGCTTGCTTATACTCCATCTCGTATTTTTTGATGTAGTGGCTGAGAAGCTGTTGCAACTTCAGCTTATCATGTCCACTTAATGGAACTTTTTCAGGCAACTTCATGTTGACTCCTAATGGAGAAAAAATCTCAGTTTTTCGTGTCAAATCACATTAGGGGCTCATTCAGTAGTAATATCAGGTAACTGTGGTATCGAGGTCGTGAAAAAACACTATTTTAAAAGTGATGAATTATACCATGATGCTACTTCCAATCCAAGCCTATATTTTATGATCAATATAACTATTTATAATTTTGGAAATATTTTTTCTTACATTTTATGACTCTTTTTGAAAGATTTTATTCGGATAAAAAACATCCTCTTTTTTTCCTTGCATAATGATGCAGAGCTTTTTTATAAACACAGCACCCAAAAACACATAAAGAGCAAAAATAGGGCTCTGTGTAAGGATCAAATATTCCTCAATATGAGAAATTGCTATGAAAAAAGTAGATTGGAGTCAAAATCTATCCGGGTTTATCCTGGTGCTAGCCCCATCCGTGATGACCTTAGGCATGGCAATGGATATCTATATTCCATCTGTTCCTAAAATGCCTCAATCTCTCGCGACTTCTTCAGGCTCAATCCAGTTTACCTTGACCGTGTTTCTATTGGGGTTTGGCATAGGGCAGCTGTTTATGGGGCCTTTATGTGACCGTTATGGCAGGCGAAAGGTCGCAATTTTTAGTGCACTTACCTATATCATGTCATCCCTTATGTGTGCTTTAGCGGCAAATGTCGAAATGCTCATTTTTGCTAGAGTTTTCCAGGCTTTTGGAGCGTGCGGCACCCAAATTGTAGCCTTCGCAGTGGTAAAAGATCTATTGCGGGGGAGGCAGGCGGTTCAAGTCATCAACTACCTCAAAGGAATTATGGGAACAGCGCCAATCGTGGCTCCGAGGCACTGGTCTCGATCTATTGACGCACTCTAACGGTCATTAACTCCACGATACTCATAGGTTTAGCAATTATC
>JABSRF010000682.1 GCA_013215275.1 Oligoflexales bacterium
AACTTCACATGAAGTTGAGCAATATTTAGACAGGAATATGCAATTGGCGATATAATTCTGTCGAACTCAGGTTGATAGATCATGTTTCTATTGATCGGTCTGAATGCTTGATTGTTGAAGGAGTATTCAAGCGATAGGCTTTCAAGGCTGTGTGCTTCAAAATACTCCACTCTAAAGGGATGTAAACCGGCTGGCAAATTAATTTTCTTATATTTTGAAACCGCACCATGCATCCCATCATTGTCTATCAGCTCCTCATGGTTAATAAATAATTTGGAGCCATCATCAGAGGTAAGTTTAAAGTTATATTCGCCCGCATCCTTGATATAAAGGTAACCATTTTGCTCTAATGCGAACTGGTCCATACCTTGAAAGTCCCCAATACCAACCGTCTCGATAATAGAAGGGTTGGGATCATACTCAATGTCAGGAACTAAGGTGGAAAAATCAGGAAGCTTAGACCACCTCCCCTTATAAAAGGTGTTTTCTAGGCCCTGTGCATAGCTTGGTTCAAGGATTCTTGGCTCATCCTCATCACCCCCTCCTCCGGCTATGAACTCTGGTTGGTAGCTTATTTTTAGCTTTGGATTGTTTTCAGCAACTCTGGTGTTTAGTCCTCGGTCACCAGGTGCTCGCTCAACTTTAAGCACCACAGAGTTACCCGATGCCCAACCCGGGATCTGCACGATTTCCTGTATGATATCAGGAATGTCCGAACTGGAATGAAGCTCTCCAATCGTGTTCCAATTACGTGGGCTCCAAATCTCTGAAGACCGCGTTTCCGGCCGACTTTCAATGTCAGTTAACTGAAAATTTGGGGCATCAGGGCTTCTATGCCCCGAGATCTTCAATTGCACATTTCCTCTCTTAGCTTCGTCTGCTTGAAACTCGATCTGGGCTCCTAGAATGGAAGCCTTTGGAGGCACCAAAACATTTGAAAAGTGAAGTCCTACCGATTGGTCAAACCCTCCTGCAGGTGGGCTGAAAGATCCTCCTCGATTGGCTTCATAAGGTAACTCTAAATCAGAACTACCTTTGAAAACTTTTCCATCCAATTGCCTTTGCTCAACAAAATCATCAGCATTGGTTTCAAAAGCAAATATGCCTGGTTCATTAAAATTTGATTCAAGTTTATTTAAAAACGCATCTGTTTTATAGGGTGCTTGCTCACCTTTTGCCCCCATATGGCTCAAGTGATAAGTGGCAAAACCAGCTGATCCTGAGAGTAGGCACCCAAGCCCCATCAACAGGGGCAGCCTGTACTTTTTTTTCTTATGTTCTTTTGAGCTTACCTGCTCTTTCCTAGACTCAATATCCAATGATTTTTCACTTGCTTCAACGCAGGGAGGCCTTAAAACCAGGATAAAAAAAGACAAAAATAAAGCATGTATTTTTTTGTTTTTGAAATTCATTTTTGCACACCTTTGACAGGAAAAATCAGCGAAAGCATGGCTGTCATATCACCTTAGCTGATATTAGTACACCATAATTGGAGGTGGTCAATCCGAGACAATATTTAATTATGGTTTACCTAATCGTGAAAATTTGTAATAGATAGCATTCCATAAGTGACCGATATTTTAGTTTCAATATTACAGCAGGTTACGCACTATCTAAGACTTCCAGTGTTGACGGTCTT
>JABSRF010000683.1 GCA_013215275.1 Oligoflexales bacterium
TATAGCATTCAATAACAAGTTTTAGTTTTACTTATACAAAGCTATTTTTGGTCTGGACAGTGGGGTCCACTTCACTCATCTCTCTTTTCCAAGTGCTAAGGTCGCTCTTGTTAAAATCACTGAGGTGTTTATGGCCACAAGATCGAGCCAGAACTTTCATCAATTCTACCGAGCTATTAAAGAATTGAGTTAGCCTATTCGCAGCTTCATCGACGTTTAGTTTTTTTCTTAGCTCTGGCTTTTGAGTAGCGATCCCTGCCGGACAGTTGTTGGTATTGCACATCCTAGCACCGACACAGCCAATGGCCTGCATTGCTGAGTTTGAAAGTGCAACCGCATCAGCTCCAAGAGCCAGTGCTTTAGCGAAGTCTGCTGGGGTCCGTAGTCCGCCGGTGATAATCAAACTGATATGATCATAGCCTTTGATATCTAAGAAATGCCTTGCTCGAGCGAGGGCTGGGATCGTCGGTACCGAGATATGATCCCTAAAGATAAGAGGAGCTGCACCGGTTCCTCCTCCCCGTCCATCAAGAATAATGTAATCAGCACCAGCTTGGGCAGCAAACTCGATATCTTCTTCGATGTGCTGAGCAGAGAGCTTAAAACCAATGGGGATCCCTCCCGTTACCTCTCTCACCCTATTGGCGAATGACTTGAAATCATCAACGGTAGCGAGGTCTTTGAAAGTAGAGGGTGAGATCGCATCTTGACCCTCTTCTATCTGACGAACTTCAGAAATCTTCCCCTTCACCTTGTTTCCAGGAAGGTGTCCACCCGTTCCAGTCTTGGCACCTTGACCACCTTTAAAATGAAACGCTTGAACGTTCTTTAGCTTTTCCTCGGAATAGCCAAACTTTGCTGATGCTAGCTCGTAGAGGTAGCGAGAGTTGCTTTGTTGCTCTTCAGGGAGCATACCGCCTTCGCCAGAGCAAATCCCGGTGCCAGCTCCTTCTGCACCTTTTGCTAAGGAAATCTTTGCCTCTTCAGATAGGGCTCCAAAGCTCATGTCAGATACAAATAGCGGGATTTGGAGTTTAAGAGGCTTTTGAGCCTTTTTCCCAATAACGATTTCAGTGCCTACTTTATCCTTATCAAGCAGTGGTTTTTTGGCAAGCTGGGCTGTGATTATTTGGATATCGTTCCATTTCGGGAGATCTTTTCCAGGGACTCCCATGGCTCCCATTTCCCCATGATGGCCTACTTTGGAAAGGCCGTTCTTAGCAAGCTCGTGGATGTACTCCACATAAGGTTCTTCTGGTGTTGAGCTCGCTTGGTTTGCACTACTTTGAGAGGTTTGAGCAATATCTTTTTTGTCGATAGAGGTATGAGAGCCATCGCAGTAAGGTGGATTTTTAGTTTGTTTGCACATGCAAAGAAAGGCACTTCCGGATTCTTCTGCTGAGAATTTTTTCGGGACAAACTCAGTGCCTTTGTGAGAGCCATCGCAAAAGGGTTGGCCTCCAGATCTTCCGCAGGCACAAAAGTAGTAGTCTTCACCTGCTGTAAGTTCGACCTTTTTTGGTTTGTTGTCTGCTATTACCGGTTTTGCTGTCATTGGAATTCCTGTAAGGTAACTCCAAATAAATGTCCTACCCATTGATGGTTAATTTTAGTACAGTTCTGGCCTGTGATTGCGCAC
>JABSRF010000684.1 GCA_013215275.1 Oligoflexales bacterium
AAGAAAATAGAACAGAAGCTCAAAAGGCATCCGTTTCTACCAAAATATAGCGTTCTGATCACACATGAATAGTGGGTGGAATATTTATTTGGAGTTACCTTACAGTTCCCAAAAGGGTGCCATGAGTCTTTGGTCTTTCGCTAAACCTGAGATATCGTTTTAAATCAGCTCGTCGGTCGTGTGAGCTAACCCTAGCATAAGCCACGTGGATACGCTTTTTCTTCTTAGTTTTAATCCCCAGGATCTTGGATTTTAGGGTTTCCACACAGTAGCGTCTATGGCCTCCACCAGTTCGAAATGCTGGCTTAATAAAGCTGTTTTCTTCCCACCTTCTAAGAGTTGAGATTGAAAGCCCAACAAGCGCAGAAGCTTGGCCAATAGACACAAACATGATTTATTCCTAAGTGATTAACTATAGGAAATGACTATAAAAGAGGAAGATCGCTGTCAATGATATATTTGAGTAGATTTTATTTAGCTGCTGGCAGCCCTCTAAATTCCAAATCATAGCAACTGCTAATGTCTAGCATTTTAGATTGGTGTACACAATTATTATGTTCGTTATTTCAAAAGTAGGCTAGCGCTTCGAAATATGCAAAAAACACATAATTTTATATGCTGTTTCAATAAGTTTTTTATTGCGATGCAGATGCTTTACAATGTCTTTATGTATGCAATAAGATCAAAAATTTCTTTCTGAGACAACACCGACTTCCAAGCAGGCATACCTGTGTTTGTACCTTCTGAAATAAAAAAGAAAAAATGCCGTTTATGATGAAAGCTATTTGAACTCAAATCAGCTGGTTTTGTCTCCATATCCTTTGCCGCAACTCCATCTCCTTTTCCAGAAACACCATGACACTGCTGACAATGCTGGGTGTAGAGTTTTTTCCCATTTGCGGAGTCTGCATCTGCTAGCTTTGGTCCTTTTTGTTTTTCAAATCTCCATCCATGCATCATGGGCTTAGAACGATACTGCATTGGCTTCCAGCCGGGGCCAAAGCCATGCCCAGGCCCGCGCCCATGTCTCGATTCATGACGATGGCCAAGTTCATACCCAGAACTTGGTTCTTCATAATGGCTTTGACAAGCAAACAATAATGAACTGAGGAATAAAAGAATCTTCATGGGCTTTCCTTTGTCTAAGCATGCTAATTTAACCATTTATGAGCTTAAATTATAAACGAGCCATTCGTTTTGTCTAAAATTTTAGATTGCATGAATGGTATATTTTTATTATTTGCTATTTTTTATGGTATCCAGCTAAAACTTTGGAAGGCATAGACTGATTGAACTTATTGTCTGTCATAGAGAGCTTACGCGCCATTTTATGAAGCTCCATGAACAAGAGGACCGAGGAGGCCATCAATAAAAGCTTAGTCCATTCAAGGAGACTCACTGGCTCTGTTCCTAGGACTTCATTAACTCCAGGAATATAAAGTGTGCTTATATGAAGCAACTGGGCAGCAATGGTTCCAAATAGCAACACCTTGTTGTTGAAGGCACTGGTCCCATACTATTGACTAACTAGTAAGCAATTTAGGTAGTTGATATATTTGCCTATTTGAGGTTTCAAATGGAACTGTCAGCCGTATCATGCCCACACTGCCAATCCAGTAATGTCAGATTAAATCAAA
>JABSRF010000685.1 GCA_013215275.1 Oligoflexales bacterium
AGAAAAAATCCAGCCAAAACGTGCTAAAGCGAATATTTGGGGGATTGGCGATTACATTTCGCTACAGCGACTAGTTAAGGAGGTGTGTCGTCTGTCATTACAAGGGTAATATTAACGTAATGGAGTATTTACTTAACAAAAATTAACAAATGGCATTCGGAAAAGTGAACATCGGTTCGTTTTAATGATCTAATTCATAGATTTTGTTCGTTGGGACTTGTTGTCGTGTTGAAAAGCCTTTGCTTAGGCGTGCAAGCGCTTAGAAAGATGAGGGAAAATCTATGCCCTTAATTTAATCAAAAAATTCGTTGTCTATCCTAAATGAGCTGTTATACTCCGAGGCTGCTAAGGAAATCAGACTTTTCCCTTTATTCTCAACGATTTTTCTGGTTTTGTTGTATGGCTAAACACTTTTTAAGCGTCTTTCTCATTTCCCTGCTAATTCAGTTTAGCTCGGGTTTAGAAGGAAGCTTTTGTCTTTTAAAGTCTGTAAACTCATCTGAAAACACAGGCGAAATTCTTGCTAAGAGTATCGATGATCCTGGTCCTCAGAATTTTTTAAAATTAAACAATAGCTCAAAAGACCATGTAGAGCGTGAAGCAGAGAAAAATATTTCTATTCTTCAGCCTGCAAAAATATTTCTTCGGACCCTCTTTGGTCAATTCTGGATAAATTCCAATCTACTGCAATTTTTAGATGAAAATAGTAACAGGCTATACCTCATCCTTTGTGCTTTTTTGAATTAAGCCCCCTCGATTTTTTATCCAGATAAAAAACAATTTAAGTGATTCTTATATAGAGCAATTAATAATTGCAATGATTTGTAATTCTGAAAGGGAGCTACGAATGAAGTATTCTATTATCTTTTTCTTATTTTTACTGGCAAATACTGCGAAATCATCCAACTTATTTGACATTGTCCCACATCTAGTGCCACAATCCATTAACCATAAAGCGCTTTTAAATAGCAAAAAGGTGGAGTGGAGCGAACCGTTTGTGCTTTATCGCGCTTTTGCTCACGAACCAGCTGAGCATACTAGTATAGAGAACAGCAACCTTGGAAATTATGAGGCGCAGCTCAAATACCTTAGCATGGCAAATGCTGCAAAGAACTACCACTATATCAAAGCCTTCAAGGTGAAAGTGAACTATCATAAGGCTTCAGAGTATTTTCATTGTGAGCAAGGAAAGTGCGAATATCGGTTTAATTGTGGTGACACGACCCCTGTTCAAGTTGCAGGGAAAAAATTTAGTAAAAAATATAATGAGGAAAAATTTGAACGTTTCGGTATCAAGGTCGGAACTTCTACGTTTCAGATATCTGTTGGCGGAACTAACGCTGTGGATTTCTACGATGTGTATATGAGGCCAAAAGACGCTAAGGAAAAAGTATATCGCTGTGATGCTGTTGACGGTGTCGATTGCTTCTTTGCCTTTTCGGCTGAGGATAGGCATACTTATGAAGTGCTCGATGAAACAGATACTATCCCTTTTGATATGAGCATGGATGTAAAAGAAACTCTTGATTCGCTGCATGATACTTTGATGAACTAAGCCCTAATCAAGCGATCTTTTAAATGGTAAAATTGAGGTTTTTTGGCAAATGGGTTTTGATAGCCTTTTGAGCAGCT
>JABSRF010000686.1 GCA_013215275.1 Oligoflexales bacterium
AAAAAATCCAGCCAAAACGTGCTAAAGCGAATATTTGGGGGATTGGCGATTACATTTCGCTACAGCGACTATATAGCAGCATCCATAGATCCAATACGCCACTGGCCTGTGGTCTTGGTAGGGTTCCTTGGAAAGGTGTTTGGACCCATTGGATTTATAAAAGCTTTATCAGATGGTATTTTTCCTCCAGCATTTGCCTTAAACATTGTTTTCAATGACCTCATCTGGTGGATTCCATTTTTTCTGATATTAAAAGCAACGTACCTTAAATTTTTGGAGGATCAAGTGCAAGCGGTTAAAAACGATCAATCTACTGTGTGGAGGGTCCTTGATAAGATGGGACTCAATCTTAAAAAACCTATCCTACTAATCAACCTCAGGCACTCTGGTTGTACTTTTGCTAGAGAATGGCTTGATTGCGTAGCAAAAAACCTCGAAAGGATAAAACAGAAAAAATGGCAAATTGTATTTGTGCATATGAGCGAAGCAAATAAATTTAAAAACTTTGCTTCAAAGTATTTACCATCGGATAGCTTCGAGCAAATTTCCGACCCAGATAAGGATGTTTATACAAGCTTGGGGCTCAAAAGGGGGCGATTGAGCCAGCTATTTGGACCTAAAGAATGGGCTCGTGGGGTTGCTGGTATGGTAAAAGGCCACGGTATTGGCCCTCTAGATGGGGATGGTTTTCAATTAGCCGGCATGTTTTTGCTCTCAGAAAAAGAGTTAAGTAAACAATTTAGAGCGATCAGAGCCAGCGATCGCCCACCAATACAAGAATGGCTTGAGTGAAACAACCTAAGCACACGGGCTACTTTTGCCAGTGCTTCGATGTTTAGGAATGAGAGCTTTCTCATTTTTCCACTCAAAGGTGTGTCAGAAGAACTTAGGCTTACCAAACAATATGGTTATGGTAAGTTAAAGCCAAGCAAAGCTTAGAAGCAGATTTAATTGGTCGCTAAAAGATTGCGGCCTGAGCCTAAGATCCCATCCTCATCGCAGTAAAGCCACATCCCCATGGCAAACTTCATGTTTGCAAAAAATAAGTCCAAGCCCACCTCTCCTCGGTTCTGTTTAATGCTTTTCTTTGGACAGGTTCCTAGTGCCATAACACCAATAGGGATTTCTTTAACTGCAATGCTATCGCGAATACAGCCATTGATGATAAGCCCTTTCCAGCCGTTGTCGGCAGCTAGGCCCGCAAGGCTGTCACCAAGGAGTGCACAGTTTAATGAGCCACCTCCATCGACCACCAAAATGCGTCCATGACCGGGGGACTCTAATTGCTCTCTAACTTTGCTGTTATCCTCGAAAGTGCGAATCGTTTCGATTGGGCCAAAGAATTTCGTAATTGCACCATAGCTGTTGAGAATCGACCAACCCACCTCAACCTCATCAAAGAAATCGTCTACTAAATCAGCTGTTTGAAAATACATACTAAAACTCCTTTCCAGTGAGAGTGGGTGTTCAGCAAATTGTATGAATTCTACTGTATATTGACCTCTGGTCAAAATTTGTAGCAGACATAATGCTCGTCCTTGCAGAAAAAATATTCTTTATTAACAGAAGTTTCCATCAAAAAATGTCGTTTAGGTTATGATGATCCTTGTAATATGGGACTTTTTAGTACCC
>JABSRF010000687.1 GCA_013215275.1 Oligoflexales bacterium
CATCCGTTTCTACCAAAATATAGCGTTCTGATCACACATGAATAGTGGGTAGAATATTTATTTGGAGTTACCTAATGACCGTTAGAGTGCGTCAATAGATCGAGACCAGTGCCGGAGTATCAGGAGGCATAAGAGCGGTTGGGGGAAAAACAGGGGGAGAAGCGACAGGAATTAATTCGAAAACGGGGAGGTCTATGAATAATGGTGATATTTCTGAGAGGGAATCCCTTGCTTCCTCAAGCAAGACCATCTTGAAAATCTGTGGGATTAGTGATGATGATCTTAACAAGAGGGTGGTCAATGGTAAGGTGATAGAATCTGCCGTGGTTTAAGAGTCTGAACCCTTAGTAAGGTGCTGGCGAATTAACTCAAGATGTGTTCTGACTAGGTAGCTCTCGTGGGAAGCAGGAATTTCTAACTTATCTAATACAGCCTCAATTTGCTCTTGGGGAATGATTTGCGCAATCACTCCTGAGAAACTTGCATGAAGGCTTTCATATTCCTCAGAAAATAACCATGAAAAAAATCCGTATTGGAAAGCGATAAATGTATAATCAACTGCTGGATTGATGAGTTGCTCTAAGTTTTCCTGATCGTAATCAGTCGCAAGTTTGAAATGCTCTAAGTTTTCATTTACAAGAGCACCTAGATCCTTGCTAAGTTTGGACATCATTAACTGCCAAATTTGGGTCCAAATATGGATCATCGTGTGGTCTTTGAGCTGATTTGTGCTAAGGGTTCCTACCTGCTCTTTGATAAGTTCTGCAAGCTGGTCTCTGATCTGGTCTGATGCATCATCACCGAGCCTTTTATCCATAATACGACCAGCTTCTTCTTGGTTACCACTTTTAATATGGTGAGCAACGGGTGCCCAAACTTGATCTCTTACCTGGGTCCAAATTAGCAGCTGAATAAACACAGCAGCTAGTTTTTCCTCGGATCGATCATATGACGGCAGGCTTGCAAGGGTTTTTTCTATTTGTAAGGTGTTTTTATAAAACGTTTCTAGCTGGCGTCCCAAGGGCTCATGTTTTTGAGGAGCTGACTTTAGAATTAGCTTTAAAAGCTTGGTTTGATCTTTTTTTATGAGGTGATTTAACCCTAAGATTCTTGAAATAGGGCAATCTGCATCGGTCTTTAGATACTCATCAATCGAGACCAATGGGCAGCTTGTTTGGGTTCCCTCTGATCTTAAGATGAGGTAATCTTGAAGCTTTTTTCGTTTTTCTTTTGCCTTCTCTGGGGATTGTAGGTATTGGACCACTCTAGAATCAAAATATCTAGAGCACACACCCACTTCAAATAATGCTTCGGGGCTAAGGTAAGAGAAAACAGCTAGATCTGGTCCTTCAGGAATAGAGCTAAGGGAGGATTGACTTGCAAAACTGGTGTTCGAAACGCTGAGGGTGATCTGCACTAATAGGATGAACTGATGAAACTTCACTTGAGACTCTCCGTGGGCATGTTTGTCACCAAATTTAAACCGCAGAATACTAACTAGATTTTGCCGAGCGAGCAACTGCTAATCCGAGTTATTGAGAACAACCTTCTGATAGTTAGTCGCTGTAGCGAAATGTAATCGCCAATCCCCCAAATATTCGCTTTAGCACGTTTTGGCTGGATTTTTT
>JABSRF010000688.1 GCA_013215275.1 Oligoflexales bacterium
ACCTTGCAGGAAAGCCTGCGGAGTTTCGAAGGGTACTAAAAAGTCCCATATTACAAGGATCATCATAACCTAAACGATATTTTTTGATGGAAACTTCTGGTAAATTTATTTTTTAACTTGATTCTAGTTTCTCTTATTGCCTCTTCCTGCACGGACGGAAGTATTTTTAACACAAGTTCTAAAGTGGATAACACGAAAAAAGAAGGGTTTGGCCTTTCGAACTTCGTGATTTTGACATGCCTTAACAGCTCTCGCATTTTTCATGAAGAAAACTACGATAGTCCCTTTGATGTAGAAAGAATGAGAAGAGAATGCTATGGCGGAGATGATACTACAAACGTATCGAATGTAGCACTTGGAATTTGTTTGTCCGCTATATCATCGAAGGGGCAAAGGACAAAGTCAACGAAGCTCGCGGAGAAGAATTTGTCATTAAAGGATTTTACGACCTTGAGTTTATGTCTGTCACCGAAAAAAGACTCACAGACATGATCCCCATTGAAATCCCAATATACCGTGGCCTACTCGGTTTGAGGCTGGCTTTGACGAGAAAAAACGATCTTAGGTTAAGTGCCGTCTCTGATCTAAGTGGTCTCAGAAAATTTGTGGGAGGTCATGGCACTCACTGGAGTGACCTGCCGGTATACCAAGCAAATGGACTTAAAGTCGTCACTAATGTCAGCTACGAAAACTTATTTAAGATGCTGATTCATAAAAGGTTTGACTATTTTCATAAGGGCATAAATGAAATTTCGGGTGAGCTTGATCGCTACAAAAATGATCTCCAAATCGCGGATAGTCTCATGATTTTTTACAAACATGTGGTCTATTTTCTTGTCAATAAAAAACAAGTGCACTTAGCAAAAGACATAGAAAAAGGATTAAAAATTGCCCTCTCTGATGGGTCATTCCGTAATTTATTCCTCAAAACGCATGAAGCATTTTTAAAAAATGGGAGACTCAATGGACGCAACTTGATCATATTGAATAACCCACGTTCTCCCACGAATCTACCACCCCTTGACACAAGCTGGTGGGCCCCCAAAGAAGTTCAAGAGAAAATTGCCAAGGCTGGTTACTAAAATTGCTTAGTCTTCCTCGCTCAACGGCTTATCACCATTCATCGCACGGTTAAATTCTTCGATAAAACCATAAGTCCTGTAAGGAAGAATCAAAGGAAAAGCTGCAGTGTATATCCCTCCAAAGACTCCACCAACCGCAGTTTGGGCAGCCACCTGCAGATAGTCTTGGGCTTTCATACCTTGCTCTGGTGAGTATGAAGAGTGTAGTTGCTTGGCACCTGAATAAAATCCAGCACCTGCTCCGACACCTGCACCAGACAGTATAGACAGCCGGCAAAAATGATAAGCTGATTGCCCGAGTGCACGTAGGCTAGATGCATGACTGGAGTGGGCTGAAAAAAAGAGCAAGCTTGCTGCTAAGCCCATTGTTTTTTTGTTCATAAAATTGGATCCTTTTATTGCAAGAATACACTGGCCGCTGTTCCGCAATAGATAATCTGCAATAAGTTGTCAACTCAAATTTGGCGGATTGCTAGATTAAGTGCAGAAGAAAAATTTTCATCGCTTCGCAGGGCGACTTTAGATAACCTGTGATAC
>JABSRF010000689.1 GCA_013215275.1 Oligoflexales bacterium
TCTCCTTATGTAAATTCAGCATGTTACATTTAGGAGTTTTACTTATTAAATGGTCCTAAAAACGGGGTCCACTATACTTAAAGGTCATAAAAGCACTCCAATATTCTAAGCAATTAATTAAAAGCCCAGTTGATAGCTAGCTGATTACTATACAAATGAGCTTATTGATTTCTATCCTTAAACCTGAGTAATATTAGAAAAACACAGGGGTTGGCTATGAAAAAAGTAATCGTTCATTTGGCAATGGTGCAATTTCTTCTTAGTACCTCCAAGGCTGCTGTCGCTGGGGCGATTGAGTGGGATTACAACAACAAGGCTAACGCAATTGGCTCGGGCTGCAGTATGGAGGATACGTTTTTTTTGAGTGCTGGAGATGAGGTGTCGATTATTTTTTCAAATTTGGGCGTCGAGCTAGATGGCTCCCAAGATCAGAGGTTAGAGGGGAGAAAATTTTGTCGTATTAAAATCCCAGCTCTGATTAGGCAGGGTTACTACCTTACCGATTTGAACTCTTCTCTTCTTTATGGTCTGGTGCGATCAGAAGGCACTGAGGCTCACATTAATCTTCAATATCGCTTTTTGGGGGCTCGATTTTTTCGCAACAAAGATTACGGTAAAAACCCAAGAGAATCACGCAACATACCCTTAGCAGAACTTAGGGATAAAAAGCGTATTCGTAACCCCAAGCGTTGTAGTGGTCGGGATTTTAGGAGTGTTCTTTTTGCTCGTGCTTCAGTGGCAGCATCTCGCAAAAAACTTTCCGAAGGCGTCCTTGTACATTTAGATGGCTTATCCCTACGACTGGATGCGCGTGCGAGCATGAAACCATGTCGTGTTAGAAGGCAAGCAAGGGCTGCAGAAAGCTAATTTTCTTTGTAAAATCCACTCCAATAACTGAGATAGCAAGTCCTCTTCCCTACATTTAAGATCCATTTTGTGCAAAGGTTAATTCCCTCGACAATCACTTGCAATGTTTGTATTACCCTTACTTTATCTAACATGCCGGGATAGGGCCATTGTGAAAAGACTCTGTCTATTCTAGCAACTCTCTGAGTAGATCAATCAAATTAGGATTAGGCAATGAACTCAAACTCTTATGAAGTAATTTTAGCAAGCACCTCCCCTAGACGTCGGGATTTACTTGGTAGCCTAGGCATTCGGTTTACATCGAAAAGTCCAGGTTTTGAAGAAAAATTAAGAAAAGATGAAGATGCTGCTAAATATGTTCTGCGCAATGGAGAAGGAAAGTCAACCTGGGTAGCAGGTGAGATTAGCTCTGGAGTGATTAAGGTCTCACCAGAAAAGAAAAGTGTGGTGTTAGGAGCGGATACCGTAGTGGTTTTAAATGGGGAAATATTGCAGAAACCAAAATCGACCGATGAGGATATAGATATGCTACGTCAATTGTCAGGAAGGACTCATCAAGTATTGACTGGATTCGCATTGTCCTTCCAGAAGAAACCTCTCGGTGAATTTTTTCAACAAAGCCACGTTGTTTCTACAGATGTGAGTTTTAAGGACTTGAGCATAGGTGATCGAGATAATAAAACCATAATTAAAAATGGAACTCTCATTAACTGCTTCCCTTTCAAACTCGAAATAT
>JABSRF010000069.1 GCA_013215275.1 Oligoflexales bacterium
CTTATTATGGTTTCGACTATCAATAGATTCAGATACTAGATGAGTTTAGTATGGTGCTACTTTGTGGAAACTTCTGTTAAGGATCAAGTTAGCTTCAATGCCTAAGCTCCAGACATTAGCTTGACTAAGGGCTTGCTAATCGCAAACTGCTCACAGACAATTTTAAAGCAAACAGTCATAGGGACTGCTAAGAACATCCCTGCAGCCCCCCAAATAGAGCTCCAGATCATCAAACAAAGAAGGATAGTGACAGGATGCAGCCCAAGGCCTTCTCCCATCACCTTTGGCTCGATGACATTTCCAATGGCAAATTGCACAGCAGAGGGAAGAATGAGCACTAAATAGAATTGCAAGCTAAACTCAAACTGTAAAAAAGCCACTGGTAAGGGTAGGAAAACAGCTATTAATGAACCAACGCTGGGAATAAAGTTCAGCATAAAGGTCAAGACACCAAACATAAAAGCCAAATCCATTCCAATGAGTTTAAGCAAAACCCCGACCAAAACTCCTGTTGCTAAAGAAGCAATCACTTTCGTCACAATGTATTTTTTCACGCTCTCTTCTATCTTAGACCTAACCTTGCTCTTTTTTGCATTCATATCATGACCACTGACTAAGAACATTAGGTATATAATGATGAGGAAGAACTGACCGATGGCACCAAAGGCCTCCCTAGCCATTCCCTTAACCACATTAAAAATCGGAAGGTTTTTCAAATGCTGCTGAAAATTGGATAGTTCACTGCTCACATTAATCCCAAATTTGGCTAAAATATCGCTAGCTTTTTCTACCAATTGGGCTAAGTTTTCTTGGTAGAGCTGGGTATCAGCAAGGAAGCTCTCGAGAGAAGACAACACCGATATGCTCAGAATCATAGTGACGAGCAAACTGAGGGTTAATGCGAATAATAAGCCTAGAACTTGTGGCAAACGGAGCTTGCGTCTGCTGTAGTCCACAAATGGTATGACCAAGAAATAAATAAACAGGGAGACCACGAAGGGAATCAAAACTCCTTTTAAGTGTACGAGAGCAAGTGTCACTGCCAAAGCTGTCAATATCAAGAGACACGATTTTACTAGCCGATCATTCATTACGCTTATCCTTTTTGGAGTGAGCTAAGCATTAGGAGTTTATGCCCCAAAGTCGCTCAATGGCAGCAGGTTGCTCAGGAGGTCTTTAAAAATTGGTATGATTTGGCTTCTTGAGAATAGCCCCAGAAGAAGTAATCGCTAACATTAAGCTTGAATTCTCTTCGAAAAAAATTTCGAGGTTTACATAACGGCTGCGTGCTTGATATGCCCAAAACAACTGGCGACGTGGATGCCTATGCCGAATAAGCAACTTCAAAATGTTAATTTCAGCGAGATTTAGCTTATGCTTTTCAGCATTTTCTAACCAGTTCTTCGAGCTTTCCTTGAGCTTATCATCGAGTTCTTGATGCTTCTTTCTGGCATCCATCAGATCGACTTTTTGAGTCTCCTCCTCATATAACTCCTGGAAATGGTCCCAGTTACTGGCAAGTAGGCTCAGGCTAAAGATTCTTGACTTAAAGTGGCGTAATAGCAAGAGCACCTGATCAACGGGATGAGTTTCTACCAGGATTTTTGCTGAGGTCACATTTTCTTCAATTTCGTTATCATCAAGGCTTCTTTTATCTAAAAAGGAATCCAGGACTCGCTGCCAAGTTTGAGCGCCCTGAGTTGCCTCCTGACCCTGCTCCTTGCTTTCTGGAATTACTTCAAGCTGGGCTTTGTGATTGCGGACAAAGGGGTAAACCACTGCATCGTGAGAGGTTACATCTTCCTCATAACTAAGGTGCCAACGATCCATATCAAATTGGAAGCCAAGCCTTAGCGAAGGATGCACTGAAGGGTGACTCGCATCCTTATACCGGGCTCTGATCAGGTTTCTTTGCGCAAGAGATTCTATCACCCCTCGGATCTCTTCCTCTTCATAACCAATCAAAGAGCATAACTCTGCTTCTGTAGTAATGATCTGATCAAGGCCTGAAACCGCACAATTCATCAGGTAAAGGATCACGCTGTATTCGCATGGACTTAGACGTGCCATTGCAAGCACCTTAAACCCAGACCCCTGAATAAATTGCGACATGCTCATAAGCAATGCTCCTGTGTCATCCTATTTTTGAAAATTTGCCAATTGTTGGCCCGCAGTAACCTGGTCACCATTGGCTACTAGCACCTCTTCTATTTTACCAGACTTCAAGGCCCGCACTTCAAATTCCATTTTCATCGATTCTAAAATGAAAAGTGCTTGATCTTTACTGATTTCCTCTCCGGAGCGACAGGAGATTTTTACCACCTTACCGGGGACCGGAGCCTCTATACCAGCTGAGCTCTCTTCAGAACCTTTTAAACCTTCCCAGATACTTTTTTCTAAGTTTCTTGTGTAACATATTCCTTCTAAATGAAGGTACCAAAATTCTCCCTTCTGAGTAAGGCAGGCTCCGAAGCGGAATTCTAATTTGCCATTCTCCTTAGACTCCACGAGACCCAAACCATAGATAAGATCTCCGTCAACCTGATTTGACTTTGGCAGAAAGCTTTGCTCCACCACAAGCAAATTTAGAGAGTCGTCTGCCTGTAAATCAGCATGTTTTTTACTGAACGCTTGGGAAGTGATGCCATTCACATCTACAGACCCTAAAAGCTTGGCCTCACTAGCGCGCTTGCCGAGCTTGCTTTTTTCGATCAAGGCATCAAAGATTTTTTGAGCTAGCTCTTCTCTTTTTTCCCTTTTTACATCACAGTGTCGATTCAATGACTCAAGCTTCTGAGCAATAAAAGCTGTGCTAAAGGATTCCTCAGCAAAAGCTTCATCATTTAGCAAACTTACTAGAAATTCGCGGTTATTTTCCGGTCCAAAAAACACCGTTTCTTGAAGACAGTAACTGAGCTTCTTGATCGCTTGCTTGCGGGTAGGCGCTGTAGCTACAACTTTAGCGATCATTGGGTCAAAATTTGACGTGATTAGATCAACCCCATCAAGGCCGACTTCCCAGCGTATCCCTTGTCCATAGAACGGGGCAAAACAGTGCACTTCTCCTGGAGCCGGAAAAAAATTCTTTCTTGGGTCTTCTCCATAAAACCTTGCCTCTACACTATGCAACGATGGATTAGCCTTCATTGCATCGTTGAGACCTTCTATCGACTCTCCTCCAGCAATACGGAACTGCCATGCAACTAAATCAAGGCCAAACACCTCCTCAGTGACCGGATGCTCAACCTGTAACCGGGTATTCATTTCAAGAAAATAAAAAGCCTGCTCCTCAGCATCTGACACCTGAGCATCTAGAATAAACTCCACGGTGCCTGCGGAGCTGTAGCCAACTTCTTGAGCCAATGCCTTTGCACTGTTATGCAACTTTTTCCGAGTCTCAGGATGAAGCTTGGGGGCCGGTGCTTCTTCTATGATTTTTTGGTGTCGCCTTTGTAGGGAGCAATCACGATCACCTAGAATCACGATATTGCCTAATTCATCACCTAAGACTTGAACCTCAACATGTCTAGACGTTTCAATATACAGCTCCAAAATTAGCGAGGAGTCCCCAAAGGAGTTCAAAGCTTCCGAGCTTGCTCTTGCAAGCGCATCCTCAAGTTCTGGAAGTTTGTGCACTAAGCGCATTCCCTTACCACCACCACCCATGGCAGCTTTGACTAAGAGTGGGAATCCAGTCTCCTTTGCAAAACTTTTTGCCACCTCAATGGTTTTGGCATCTGGCTCTTTTATTCCTTTCAAACCTTTGGTGCATGGTATTCGAATAGCTTCTGCAATTTCTCGAGCTTTCGCTTTGCTTGCCATGGTGGCTATGACCTTCGGTTTAGGCCCGATCCACACCAGCCCAGCTTCTTGAACCTTATCTGCAAAATCAGGATTTTCAGATAAAAATCCAAAACCAGGATGCACAGAATCACAGCCGTATTGACAAGCCAGATCCACAAGAAGCTTTTGATTTAAATACAGGCTAGAAGCTTCTTGCTCTACCTTGACAAATTCATCAATCCACCGACGCAGATAATGAGGGGGGATGTCTTTATCAGTACAGCAGACTGTTTCCAAACCTAGTTCTTTAGCACTTTTTGCGATCCTACGCGCAATCTCTCCCCGGTTCGCAATAAAGACTTTTTTGAGCATAGTTAATTCTCTCAGTTTAGGTTCCAGTCTTCCGGTAATTCATCAACCCAGTCAGCTTTAGTTTTTTTAAAAAAGGCCTCAAATCCGCTTTGAGCTTCGTTACCCTGCCTGGCTTTTGCGATGCTAGTTGCAGTGGTATCGCTTTGCTTAAAGTGAGATTCAGACAGGATTTGAAATAGGTTTTTAAAGGATTTATGTGCCATCGGCCCACCCATCAAAAGCTTATTAACCTCGTCCTTGGTCTGTTGCTGTAGGTCATCTTTTTTACAGACCACATCAACTAAGCCATATTGACGAGCTTCAGGCCCATTAAAAATACCTGCCGTTAAGCCCAAACGTTTCAAGGCTCCTGGGGTCATTTTTTTACCCAAATAAGGCATAATGACGGCAGGCAGAATCCCAATTTTCACCTCACTAAGGCTCAGCTTTGCATCTTCTGCGCATATGGCAAAGTCGCAGCAAGCGATGAGCCCCACTGCCCCTCCAAAGGCAGCACCTTTCACTATTGCAATGCTTGGAATTGGTAAGCGATATAAGGCTTCGAACATCGCTGACATCTTTCGAGCTTCAGCAAAGTTTTCTTCATAGCCTAGGTTTATTGAGTCTTGCATCCACCTTAGGTCCGCACCACCTGAAAAGTGCTTCCCTTCACCCTTAACTAAAAGCACCCGACAATCGGGGTTTTGGGCTACTTCCTGTAGGCAGTTCGTGATCTCATCAAGCATATCACCATTAAAAGCATTGGCCTGCTCAGGACGATTGAGCGAGACCACTGCAAGCTTAGAATTTTTATTATGCTTCAGTGAGTCCCATCTTAGGCTCACTGATTTGTCATGATTCATAGACCATCCTTAGTCTTTGTCACTGATTTATTTTTACAGGAATCTAAAACGTCCTTCGGAATCAAAAAGCGTTGTCGTAAAATTGCCTGTGAAAAAGTCTTACCTTGAGCATCACTCCGTAGGGTACAGCTCCCCCCCCCTCCTAAGCTCTGGTCCAAGATAAAATTAAGCCCCAGCAGGTTGTCGAGGCAATAACGTCGCACTTTTCCTTCACATAATTCCTGAAACAGATCTTTAATGATCTGCGCAGTTAAGTGTTCTTTAATAAAATGATAAGCAGACTCACTCCTAGCAAGCACTCCGATATTCGCACTATCTCCCTTATCCCCACTTCTAGCTAAACAGATCTCGTAGAGAGGAATGGCCTTTGCATCAGAGTTTGCTTGCAGGGCCTTATCAAGGTTATTTTCAACCTTTTCAGCAATTTGAATATCCATTAACGACTCTTTGAAGTGTCCAACTTCCGTCGTATTAACAGAGGTTTCCTCGCTTAGTTTTCCCTCGTAAAGGGCTATCTTTGGAATGGCAAGCTCCTTTGCAATGAGAGCAGGCCAGTAGCTCACCACTGTTTGCACCTTAGGAACTCCTCCCAAAACAGCAACTCCAGGTGGTCCACTCAGAATCAAAGAGGGGATCATCTTTGCAAAGGATCTTAAGGCATCAAAGTCATGACTACGTGCACCAAGCCTGAGTATGATTTCATTGGGATCTTGGTCATGCCCAAGAGAGCGATGACAAGCATTATACCCAACAAATTCGGTAAGCCTCTGGGTGAACTTTTGGTCACATCGGTTCCAAAAAATGTCAGCAAATGCTTTAGCCTTACACTTAGAATCTGGTCCGGATATCAAGATGGAGCCTACGCATTTGTAACCGTCCTCATAAGCCATGGACACCTTGTACAAAGGAGTTGGCTCATAGCCCTTTATCCCACTAACCTGAACCCGGTCTTTACCCACTTGACTTAGCTTGATACTAGAAAAGTCAGCAACCACATCAGGGGTAAGATAAGCCTTAGGGTTACCCATTTCATAGAAGAGCTGCTCTCTTACCGTATCTTCAGAAACAAAACCTCCGGTTCCTTCATGTTTTGTAAGTACAAATTTTCCATCAGGCTCAACCTCCGCAATTGGGTAACCCATTTGATTGTAGTTATCGACTAGCTTCCAATCAGAAAAATTGCCTCCGGTGATTTGGCAACCACATTCCAACATATGGCCTGCAACGATCCCGGCTGCTATCTTATCCCAATCTTTTAAGCTCCATCCAAACTCATAGATCATCGGAGCAACCGTAATCCCGGTATCAGTGACTCTGCCTGTAATGATGATATCAGGCTGCCATTTTTTTAGAGCTTCAACGACCGGTGCAGCCCCAAAGTAGATGTTGGCTGCCTCAATTAGGCTTTGTACAGACGAGAATTCCTCCCCCGTCTCCATGTTTTCAAAGAGTGCACCCTGATTCTTAAGGGAATCTACCTTACTTAAAATATCGTCACCATGAACCACAGCTACCCTAGGCTCAAGGCCAAGGCTCTTACCCAAGGCAACAATAGCCGCAGCACAAGCTTCCGGGTTAATGCCTCCTGCATTCGTGATAAGGCGAGTCTTGTTGACTAATAAATCGGGCAAAACCCCCTTGAGCATTGGAATAAAATCTTTGGCATAGCCCAGGTTGGGATCCTTGGCTTTTTGTTTTTGTAGAATGGACATGGTGACTTCAGCAAGAAAATCCATCGTAATGTAGTCTAGGCTGCCACCGGATACCTGACGTTTCAGGGCGCCTGGATCATCCCCCCAATAACCACCTGCATTCCCTATTTTTAGGGTTTTTAATCTGCTCATCCCAACCTCCTTAGATTTAATTTTGGCCTTTATGATACCTCAAAGGGAATCGTTGCAAAGGACCAAAGCACACCGACACTACATCCGAAAAATACCGAAGCGAGACTGGTCCCATTCATGATGTAATGTTGCTGCTAAAGATTGCCATAGATAGTCGCGGGTTTGCCTTGGATCCAGGACTCCGTCATCCCAAAGCCGGGCTGAAGAGTAAAACGCATGCCCCTCTTTCTCATACTTTTGCATGATTGGTGCCCTCATGCTTTCTACCTCTTCAAGGCTTAAAGATTTTCCATCACGAGCAAGTTGCTGCTGCTTTACCGTGACGAGCACATCAGCAGCTTGTGGGCCTCCCATAACGGAGATCCGAGCATTGGGCCACATATACATAAAATTAGGGTCGTAAGCACGTCCGCACATACCATAATTTCCTGCACCAAAACTCCCCCCCACCACTAAGGTTAATTTGGGTACTGCAGCATTCGCTACAGCATGCACTAGCTTGGCACCATGCTTTGCAATCCCATCATGCTCATACTGCTTTCCCACCATAAACCCGGTAATGTTCTGAAGAAAGAGAAGGGGGGTTCCTTCCTGGCAGCAAAGCTCGATAAAGTGAGTTGCCTTGAGTGCGCTTTCGGAAAATAGCACCCCATTGTTGCCAATGATTCCAAAAGGAATTCCACCCAAATGTGCAAATCCGGTCACCAAAGTTGTTGCATAATTCTTCTTAAACTCAAAGAATTCAGACGAGTCCACAATCCTTGCAATGATCTCTCGTATATCGACAAATTTACTCAATTCTGTTGGCAGAATACCGAGTAACTCTGAAGGGTCATAAGCAGGCTCAGTAGGTTTTTTGAGCTTCAATGCCTGGTGCTTTTGTGGGCCTAGGTGCTCGATAATTTGCCTTAGGATATAAAGTGCATGCTCATCATTCTCAGCTAAGTGGTCCGAAACCCCACTAATTGAGGTATGAACCGCAGCACCACCTAGCTCCTCAGCAGTGACCTCCTCACCTGTCGCTGCCTTAACCAGGGGGGGACCAGCAAGAAAAATGGTTCCTGTATTTTTTACGATGACACTTTGATCTGACATCGCCGGTATGTATGCTCCACCTGCTGTGCAAAACCCATGCACAGAGGAGATTTGTGGGATTGACTCGGCACTCATTTGTGCCTGCATGTAAAAAATTTTCCCAAAGTCGTCTCGGTCAGGAAAAACCTCTGCCTGCAAAGGAAGGTAGGCTCCTCCTGAGTCAACAAGGTAAAGGCAGGGTAGCTTATTTTTTCGTGCTATTTCTTGGGCCCTAAGATGCTTTTTTACCGTGATAGGGTAGTAAGTCCCTCCCTTGACGGTTTGGTCATTCGCAACGATCATACACGGTCGTCCATGGACCTGACCAATCCCAGTTACAATACCTCCTGCCGGAACAAAATCATCGTAAAGTTGATATCCAGCTAGCTGTGAGAGCTCTAAGAAGCTGGTCTCTGGGTCTATCAATTTTTCAATACGTTCCCTCGCAAGCAGCTTACCTCGTTTGCGTTGAGAGGCTGCGGCTTTTTCTCCTCCCCCTCTAGCTGTCGTGACCAATAAGTCCTGTAAGCTGGAACACAATTCTTGGTGAAACTGAAAATTTGAACGGTATTCTTGACTCGTCGGGGAAACGTTACTTTTTAGCTGCATGTATCCGCTCCTACAAACTTTGTACAAGAGGATTCATAACAAATTTTTCAAGGTTACGCTCTCGATTGATGATAAAAATTAGGCAATTTTAGGCACAAGTGGTGAAGAAAGGAGAAACTCTACACCCAGAACGGTTCCATATCTTTCCAAGAGCTAAGGTAAGAGCCTTCATTCTGCATCAGTTGCTCTAAAACCCCGACCGTTACTTTAACGTCACCAATGGATCTATGCCTCGCTTCAAAGCTTAGACCATAGTGTTCTGCTAACACATCTAGAGTTTTTCTCTCTAGGTCTGGCAACAACTCTCTAGCTAACTTGAGGGTACAAAACGAAGGCCACTGCAAATCAATGCCCAATCGGTTTGCATTGTTTCTGATAAAACTCATATCGAAACTTGCATTATGAGCAACCAGGATACATCCATCGATAAATTTTAAGAAATCGGGTAAAACCTCAGCAATATTGGGTTTGCCAACGAGCATATCGGGAGTGATTCCCGACACCTTTTGAGCCTCGATTGGAAAATCCCGCTGCGGATCCACTAAGGTTTCGAATTCTCCGAGCACCTTACCATTGCAAATTTTAAGGGCACCAATTTCAACAATACGATCACTATCAGAGTCTAGCCCTGTCGTTTCCAAGTCAAAAACGGCCAAGTTTGCTTTAGCCAAATCAAGCTTTGGATTTGGGAAAAAGGTCACAGAACGCCTAAGGCTCAAATCCTGCGACCCACCCTCAGCTTTGCTATCTTGAGCAGGGAAGAAAACATCGTGAAACATACTATATTGCAGTAAGAAGTTGCTCATATTGAAGACTACACTGTAAAAGAGATTGAAGCTTAAAAAACAGGCTCTAGATCCTATCTTATCACGTTCCTTGGCACAAGATCTATTTTCAAAATAAAAAAAAGCCCTGTATTTAACAGGGCTTTAGAGACTTCAACTAAAAAAGCAGCGGATTAAGACTTGAAGCTTGTCATAGCACCGATAGTGCCGAACATCTCGTCCCTAACAGTTTGGCTGTCGTACTTACGAGTCGTGTTAGCAATTTCGCCAGTCCAAGTAACACCGTTCCATGCATAGCCTACGTGAAGGGCCATAGTTGTCCCTACATCGTCTTTGTCTTTATCAAAGGCGGTGTTCTTCTTGTTATGAGTCATGGTTTCCATACCGTAGTAAACACCAAGGTTGAGATCATCAAGGTTAGCCTGAACGTTAAGTGCAATTGCGCTCAAAGTATCGTTCTGGTCTTTATTGATAGAAGCTCCACGAGCAACCTTTTCATAAAGAGCATCGCCACCAGTATAAACAAGTGCAGCGTCAATCATGGCAACATTAGCTTTAAGCGCTAAACTATAACCCATGGCATCAGCTGTTTTTCTACCATCTGCACCATCGTAGTTTCTCTTTTCGCTAACGACGGCCAAGTGTCCACCAAATCCACCTGTGGTAAAGCTTACACCAGCTTCGATACCAGGCTCATGATTTCCTGTAGCTTTTGGAGCAGCGTCACCAGTCGTTGGGTTCACAAGACCAAGCTTAACAGTTGCTGGGCCAAGTAGATCACCAGTGTCATAAGTGATTCCTGCTGCATGGTTAGGACCATAAACAGTACCAGCATACGAAGTGTTTGCCATGCTGAAACGGTCAGCAGCGCCAGCTACTCCAGCATAGATACGACCGTCACGTCCAAACTTGAGGTTACCTGCACCTAAATCAACTTTAAGGTAGTACTTTCTGACTGTAGGAGCGTTATCACCAACACCATCATCTAAGCCAGTTTTAAATTCTAATTTACCAGTCACCTTATCTGAGGCAACAAAGTTAGCACCAAATTTTGCAGTGGCATAACCAGAGCTGATTGAGCTGTAAGTCATGTCTTTATCTGGTCCTAGACCCTCGGTGCCTGCAGCTTCCGCATACGCTGCTGCTACTTTGGCATCTTCAGTGTCAACCTTTGACATGTTGTAGCTGTTGTACCCAGCTGCGATGTTTCCATAGAAGTCAACATTTTGGCCTTCCGCAAGAACATGGGAAGATCCGACTAATGCTGAAATCACAATTGCTGCTTTTCCTGAATTTTTCAGCTTCATTACGCTTTCCTTTCATTAACCAGTAAGAGCTTTTTTCAACAGCTTCCCACACAAGTCTCATTTTAATTCCTGATAAGAAGCCTCAAAAAGGTTGGTACCTATTCTTTAAACAGAACAGGAATCCATGTAAACATGAAAATTTACAACAACCACACCTTTTATTCATTTTGGAGATTATTGCAAGCATCAAGCTAGGTCAATTCAAGGCGGTTTCAACTATTGGAAGGAAAATTAAAACGATAGCGAAAACCTAACAATAGTCCAAAAAAAACAATTCCTAATGCTAGTAGAAAAAATATCGCCTCCTGTTCTCCCTCCCATAGCTTTTGCACAAAACCAAGAGCCCAAGCAATGGGCCATAACAAAAATCTAATCGCAGACCGCAGAGCTTCAGAGTGGGACATGGACTCTACAAGCTTTGGACTGTGCGTGTAATAAAATTCAACGAGCCTCTCACCCCAAGTGAAGGGCAGTAAAAATGTATCCCGAAACCAACGAAAAAGACGTACCTCTTGCGCAAAGGGTGAGCCAAAAGCTGCTGTAGCGATAAAGCAACGAGGGTCACCCTCTACTCCTTCAGCTTCGCCATTAAGTTCGGTTAGGCTGACAGTTTCAATGGGGGTTATGGACTGACATGCAGTGCGCTGCGCTCCCCGTTCGTACTGAAGAACCACAATATACTCAGTCCCGACTTCAAGCCCTGATATCACAGTGGATGCATTACTTGAGTCATTTGAAGCAGTATCAAACTCGACCAGCTCACTGGTCTGAGAACTCTTGACAAAAAAGTCTGCAGGATTATCAGGACAGGAGATACAGCTCGAGGGGTCTGCCTCGTTGTATGCAAACAAACAATCAATATCTGCATGCTCTCCAGTCTGGCTATTCACTTGGGCACCTTGAATACTGAGCTGATCTGCTTCAGTGCGAGGAAAGACCATCACTAAAACATTCTGTGGTTGGTAGGTATCTGCTTCCGTTTGATTGGGGCCAAGAGTATGAGCTACTTGATTTCTTCCCGACCATTTCACCCGCCCCCCCCTGTGAACAGCTGTCACCTCGAAGTCGCTAGGGGCCTCATTGGGAACTGTGGTTAGAACCGTTAGTGCTTGATCGTCCGAGTTGCTGACTGTCTCCCCATTCACCAGGGTAAACCTAATCCTAGTGCGTATCACACCATGAGTTGCCAAAAGGTCAGTAATCGTTCTTTCTCCTTCAGCAGAACCCGCAGTGTTGTTATTCACCTGAATAAAATAAAGAGCATGATATCGATTAGTCGTGGCAGGCTCTGTGTACGGCTCCTCAATATTTTCCCAGTAGTTCTCATTATTGATTCCACTGTCTGTGGTATTCACATCTCCACCGTCTCCAATGATGGGGCTGCTATCTGAATCGAGTAGGGTCACCTCAAGCCGACTAGACAAGGTGCTATCATCTTCACCAATTTCATCTAAAGTCCCCTCGACGGTCACCCTTATCCTCAAATGCTGCTCATCATCAGTGACAAAGCCTTTGAAGCTCAGAGAAGCCCCAAAAGCCAAGCCTCCCTCCATCAGCGCGGACATCAAGCAACCAACAAAAAAAACAAGCTTCTCCTTAAACGCCATACCAAGCCCTCTAAGTAACGCACCTTGCCAGACCTAACCAGTGCTAATTTCAAGAGTATTGTTTATGATCTCTTGCTATTATAGCTTGTCCCTGATAATGGTGTAGGAGCCTCTGAATAATGCTGTGATATTTAGAGCTTTTTTCCTGAGAACTAGATTTATTGGTTCCATTCCTATTTAATTTCTGGTAAGCGAAAAAAAAATGTGATATACGATTTCGATTCCAACATTCCGCTGGAGTATTGGCTTCGTCAACTTAAGAGAAATATTTGATTCTTACTGGAGAATCCATGGCAGTACATATTAGATTACAGCGCAAAGGTAACACTCATCGTCCTTTCTACCATTTGGTAGCTACTGATCATCGTAACCCAAGAGATGGTCGGTTTATCGAAAAGCTTGGTTACTATGACCCAATGGCCAACCCTTCTGTGGTTGAACTGAAGGAAGACCGCCTTCAACACTGGTTTGGACAGGGCGCCCAGTTGACCAAAGCTGCAGAAAAGCTTGTAAAGATTAAAAAGTTTAATCTTGAGCGCAACAAGACCCAAGCTGCTGCAAAAAGCAACTAAGTCCTACTCAGTCCGGCCTATCCAAGATATGACTAGCACGATAGCCAGCTCACACAAAAAGTGGAAAAAGATCGGGAAGATTGGAAAAGCCCATGGTCTTAAGGGCGCTTTCTACCTTGGCGGTAGAAAAAGCCTTTGGACAGAAGCGGCTTCCATCATGAGCGTGGGAAGCAAGCCTGAGCTCGGTGTTCAATCTGAGCTATCAAGCCGGCAAGTCAACAAAGGGCGAGTGATTCTAAGCTTAAGCAGCTTTAGCGATCGCACTAGCTTGGAAGCCTATCAAGGCCAGGACCTCTGGTGCCTTGAGCTGGAACCATCTACAGAATTCGACTATGACAGGCTAATAGGCTTTGATGTCATCACTGCGTGCGGGCAAACCATTGGCCAGGTCAGTGAGTTTTACAATCATGGCGCCTCAGACACTGTTGAGATCATCAACACTCAAAATGAGGTGCTCGAAATTCCTTTTATCGAAGCTTACGTGAAGGGCATTGATGACCAGTCTTCACTCATAAGGCTTTCGATGACAGCAGAAGCATTCACCGACCTTTGGCAAAGCTCGTAAGGACGGAAGGAAAGCTGCTATGCTAGAGCTAGCATTCATCAGCATTCACCCCGAATTTATCGAAGCTTATAGAGGCTTTGGAGTCTTTGCATCTGCCGAAAAGCAGAACCTCGCAAAAGTCCATGTGCAAAACCTACGGGACTCAGCCACTGATCGCCATAAAAGTGTGGATGACCGTCCATATGGCGGTGGGGATGGCATGATTCTACGCGCAGATATCCTTGCAAACAGCATCCAGTCGCTCCCATACCAACAGAAACCTAGAGTGATATTTACCGCACCAACTGGTAAGCTTTTCAAACAGGATGATGCCGAACGACTCATTGCTCAGGAAAGACCGCTCGCATTCATTTGCGGTAGATTTGGTGGCTGCGACCAGCGGTTCATCGACCAATATGTTGATGAGGAGTTCTCACTTGGGGATTTTGTGATTTCAGGGGGAGAGTTACCCTGCTTGACCATTGCAGATTCAATGCTACGCTTAATTCCTGGAGTCCTGGGGCACAAAGAAAGCGCGGTAAATGACTCCTTCGGTCAGGCAATGAAAAACCGTCTAGAAGGGCCTCAATACACCCGGCCAGCCATTTTTGAGGGCCAAGGCGTCCCTGAGGTCTTAACATCCGGTAATCATAAAAAAATTGAAGATTGGCGTTCAAAGCAATCCCAAACCTTGACCCAAATCCGAAGGCCCGACCTAGAAACTTAATAGCACCGATAAATTGAATTTATTCGGATGGTTAGCATGTTCCAATAAATGTTTGATGCTGCTTTCCGAAAAGAATAACGCATTAAATCAGCAAATCTTGGACAGGGCTCAGCTTGGAAAATTTAGACACAAAATATGGTTATCAGGCTATCAGTAGGCACTAGCCTAACCTGATCAACACCCTGGAAGAAGCCGACCCACTATTAGCTCAAAGCCTCCATGGCCAGCCAATCACTGCAGGTCGTATTAGTGATAAATCCAAAGCTACGGCAATCTTCCTTTGCCTAATTTTTGGGGTCTTCGGTGCCCATCGGTTTTACGCCCATCGTAACATTTCTGCGGTCTTAATGACCGTTAGCTTAGGTGGGCTTGGTATTTGGTGGGCTTTTGATTGCTTTCTCATCGCATGTGGTCAGTTCAAAGATGATAGAGGCAGGTATTTAGTCGCTGTAGCGAAATGTAATCGCCAATCCCCCAAATATTCGCTTTAGCACGTTTTGGCTGGATTTTTTCT
>JABSRF010000690.1 GCA_013215275.1 Oligoflexales bacterium
GAGTGCGCAATCACAGGCCAGAACTGTACTAAAATTAACCATCAATGGGTAGGACATTTATTTGGAGTTACCTAAGCCACCCTCAGGAACTCCTAGGTAACGCCGCAAAAAGCCAACCAGCAGATAAATAGGCCCCGTATCAACAGCTGCCGCAACAAGCTTAAATGCATACATGGACCAAAAGACCTGGCTCACTGCGCCTAGACTCATTGTCCCTTGAGCAATAATGGGGCCATAGATCACACTGGTTACAACAAAGGTATCCAAAAGCTGGCTAATCATAGTGCTTCCATTGTTGCGCAACCATAAGTGCCTCCCTGCCGTGAGACGCTTCCAAAAATGGAATAAGTACACATCTAAGTACTGTGCTGCTAAGTAAGCTAGCATTGAAGCCCACAAGCCACTGCTAGTGCAGGTATAGAGAATGTTGTAAAGCTCTACCTTTCCTGTAACTTCTGTACCATTTGGAAGCATCAAACCATCTGCAAGGCTTAGTGTTTGCCATGGAGGCTGTATGGATGCATCGACAGCAGGAAAAATGGTCCCAAGGCTCATAAAAGTGAGCAAGATCAGGTTTCCAATCAAGCCGAAGGTCACTGCGAGGTTTGCTTTGCTCTTGCCATATAGCTCGCTGATTAGGTCGGTACAAAGAAAGGTTAAGGGGTAAGACAAAACACCAAGGACGAGGTTAAATGGGCCAACAGCAATAAACCTGGTGACCCCGACCACATTGATCATAATAACCGCAGAAAGAAACACGGTAACAATCAAGAGATAGACAAATTCGCGCCTTTTTTCAAAGTCGATGCTTTGGCTCATAATGACTCCGCATTATTATTATTCATTTCAATTCCAGACAGGTCTTGCGGACCATAGCATTGTGTCACGCTGGCAACCTAGCATCAAGAAGCTTTCCTCAAGACCAATGGCTGTAAACACCATAAATGTGAAAAAATTTGAGCTTTTGCCAATCTTGGGATTTTCTTTTCTGCGTTAGCCAAAATATGCGGTTTATAGGAGTATCTGAAGCCGTTAAAAGCACGTAAGTATACCACACAGTCCTTTTATATAAATAACAGTCCCAAATAGTCAGGTGATCCATGAGATTTTTGCTTTTAACGCTAGCTACTTTTTTTTCACTGAGTTCATACGCAATTGGTCCACAAAATTCTGAAGCTGAGCCAAGCTTCACAGAAACAATCAACAGACAAGAAGTTCAAACCAATCTTGCTGAATCTCTAGAACTATTTTGGCTGCAAGCAACAGATACGATTTATCTGAAACAGATCCTCAAGCTTCAAGAAAAGTATGTGATCAAACCAGGCGCTTCAGATGAGGTCGGAAACGCTGGATTTCTTCTGTCCGTCGCAAAGACAGCTTGGATCAATAATTTCTTGCTCTCACAAGGTAAGATTGCAGTTGCACTCGTGGATGGAAAATTAGCTGGATGCATCCTTGTCGAAGATGCAAAGCAATTTAAAAAAGACTATGAAACCACCCAAACAAGCATCTCCCATAAGTGTCCGATATTTTAGTTTCAATATTACAGCAGGTTACGCACTATCTAAGACTTCCAGTGTTGACGGTCTTTTTCGACTAT
>JABSRF010000691.1 GCA_013215275.1 Oligoflexales bacterium
ACCACTCAGATACTTTGAAGCTTGTTTAATTGTCTGCAGATGTTTCGAAGATAGTTCGTCCATTTCAGCCTTCATAGGGTGCGCAATCACAGGCCAGAACTGTACTAAAATTAACCATCAATGGGTAGGACATTTATTTGGAGTTACCTAGGATCGGTTTTTCATGGTGGCAGGATCTCTCCAATCCGCTTTCAATAAGGTTAATAGAACCCATCTATTGCTCGGAAATTTAAGATCTTGACTTTAGGTCAGGAGGTCTCAGAAATTGTTTTTTCTGGGATTTTTTCAATTTTTTCCATTGCTTGCTCCCAAGTGTCTGGGATTTTTGCTGAATTCATGGAAAAATGAGTCGACCGGAACTTTACAATAGCATCGTTTTGCGCGAATGCTGTTGCCATATGGGTTTCTCGAAAAAAGCTATCCATAGCTTCTTTCTCAGTCCAGATGGTAAGGGTCCAGACCTGGTCTCCAAAAGGCTCAAGCCTCATTGAGCCTCCTACATAACCCTCTACTTCATTAAGGTTTTTATAAAGTTCGTCAGATGTATGGAGGAAACTCGATCTTAAGTGCCTTTTAAGCCTTGCATTGCTAATTGCGACAATGACCTCGTTGGCTATGTTTGGTCGAATTTGTGCATCCAATAACAGAGGCCCCTTGAGAGGCCCAGCAAAATTAAGTGAGCAAGATGCAGTAAGAACGCAAAGAAGCCAAAAAGGCATCATTCTGGTTATCATGGAAGTCTCCAAAGAGTCGCGACTTCTTACATTATACCTCTTTTTGAGGGTGCTTAGTCAAAGATCGCATCCCAAAAAACAGCTAGGGGTCCTATTCCCTGATGATTGACAAATTTTCCCGTACCAAACAGAAAATTGTCTTCCTTTGTATCAACGATATCCACCGATACATTGAGCTGTTTTACTAAATTATCATCAAGGTCTTCAAGAAAATGAATAGCGCTTGGATCATCACCCATTCTTATGAAGCTAAATGCTGCAAGAGTTTGTCTTCCAGGCTTCTCCAAGTCATTTTCCCGAATGATTTTAGCGAAGAACTCTTTGACCTCATACTCGTTATCAGGGGCGCCATCGGTGAGAATGAGAACGGTAAATGGCTCGCCTTTTTTGAGTAAAGATTTTAACCTCGATTTATAGACGTCCTGCAGAGCCTCAGCAAGAGGGGTACTTCCATTAGGTCCATATTTCTTAAACATTTTTGAAATATCGTTTACCCCCGACATGGTTCTTTTTTTTGTCTTGAGTCCAAAGCCCCCTCCGCTCCAGAATATTAACTCCACCTTATTATCAGCATCGAGGCTAATAGCTAGCTCGGAAATACTTTCTGCTGCAACGCGTGCACTATCCCAACGACTCCAGTTACCCCAGGTAGACCTTCCGGTAGGGTTCTCATCGCTAAGGCCCATGGACCCGCTACGGTCGACCATAATGAATATTTCTCTGGCTGATAGGATTGCTAGCTTTTCTTGCTCGTTTTGAGCGTGGGAAGGGTATGCGACCAAATCTTCATAATAACCTGAGTTCGACAGAATTATATCGCCAATTGCATATTCCTGTCTAAATATTGCTCAACTTCATGTGAAG
>JABSRF010000692.1 GCA_013215275.1 Oligoflexales bacterium
ACTTGAATTTAGGTGTATGTTTTTTTCTTAGAACCATGCCTTTTTCTCCTTATGTAAATTCAGCATGTTACATTTAGTAGTTTTACTTATCAAATGGTCCTAAAAACGGGGTCCACTATAGCAATATCAGGTATTTCACACCGTAATCTTCTATTATTCTTTAACAACAAAAAATTACCACGCGTAATAAACGCGAACAGATGAGAACGATTTCGTGCCATTTCACTACTAAAAGGAATCGATGAACCCGATAAACTTTATGTTCTAAATGAAATAGTTTTGTAGAAGAGGGTTGTTATGTTGACTATGTTGAAATCTGTGCCTAGCTTTTTTTTTGTGCTTTTGTTAGCGATCGGATGTGGGGATAGTAAAGGCGTGCCTGGCCTAGGTGATGATGATAATGACAACGATGGTTTTGGGCTAGAGTGCGAGAGCTTTAACCTTGTCGCCAGCGAGGACATTGATCAGGAATACGACGAACATCTTGATGAGATTTTCGATGAGTTAGAGTACGAAGAGATGGAAGGCCTCAGTCTCTCAAAAAAGAAGAAAAACAATAAAAAAGATGACGGCGCTGATGAATGTGATGATCAAGGTGGCGATGATGGTGGAAAAAAAGGAAAGAAGGGCAAGAATAAGTGATCAAAGAATGGTTTGATCCTGATGTGATGTCAACTGGCCGCCCTTTTGATTTTTCCTACAAAGGGTGATTTTGTATGTACGCTTCTAGTCTCAGTATCCACCTTAACAATCCATTTTTTAATGTTGGGATAACCCATCATTAAATCCCTTTCTTCGCTGAGTGAGGGATCATAAAATGCTTGCAAACACATAAATAAGCTAATATCAATTTCTCTAATTTGAATGCCAGTCATAAAGGGCCCTTGTTTAAGGCAAGAGTCAATTTGATCCAAGCTATTCATAAGGCTTTGCAGGTAATCGCTTTCACTGAGTCCCCCAACTTCTGTATTTTTTATAATCATGCACGCTCTTTTTCTGGTGTAGTCAACACTTTTTTTTATTTTTGATTGATCGACCTTCTCCCCTAAAGTTTGCAATAAGCGAGCATAGTTTTCTTCCCTTACCCACCTACCGTATATGACAAGCCATACTAACCAATGCTCAACCCACTCAGAAAAAAAATGTACATAAGATCGCATTCTATCATCCGTGATTTTAAACCCTTGGTATTTGGCTTTAGACTGAAGATAATCCACGATTCTATTGGTATCTTCAATAAACTGCCCTCCCGGCAGTTTGATGATAGGGATTTTACGCATAAGCGGATCTACTTTCGTGCCAATCAAATTTTCATCATTTGCGTTTGGCCATCCAATGTCAGCAACCTGGTATGGGATTTTCAACAATCCAAGAACCCTTTGGATTTTGGTACACCTCACATAAATGCTGTCACAGTATCGGCTAGCAGGCCACTGATAAAGGATAATCGAATTTTTATGCTCATCATTCTTTGTCACAATTCACCACTTCTGATTGAGCAAAACCAACCAGAACAACTAAGGTAACTCCAAATAAATATTCTACCCACTATTCATGTGTGATCAGAACGCTATATTTTGGTAGAAACGGAT
>JABSRF010000693.1 GCA_013215275.1 Oligoflexales bacterium
ATCCGTTTCTACCAAAATATAGCGTTCTGATCACACATGAATAGTGGGTAGAATATTTATTTGGAGTTACCTAAGCTGCCTCGCCCAATGATTAGGCCTGAGCAAGAAGGGTATAAAGGCACCCACCCTGAATCCGTTCTTGCGGTGACTAAAATCTCTCCGTCAAGCCCCTTAGCATCATCCAGGGACTTGACGACCCTGACCACTCCCTCGACGATCCCAGGACAGCAAGGAGTTCCGAAAAATACATTTGGATCATCACTCTGATACTTACTGCGAAGTAGGTCAGCTTCCGCTAAGACTGCTCCATAAGAGCAAGATGCGGTAGCAGCCCCTTGAGTTGTAAAACGCTCTGGAGGTTCAGGTGTGTTGTGATACTCGGTAAATTCCTGCTTACGAATACTGACCAATTGTTTGAAGTTACTCAGTAGCGCGCGTCCTTCAACAAAAGCAATAAGCTCCTCAACCGTCAGATAAAAAATATCTTTCGGTGATGCTAGGTGACCAAGTTTACAGAGGTTTACGCCCATACCACGGAATAAATGCCTAGAAATTCCGAACACCTTAGTGCGAGCGAACCTTAGATTTTCCCTATTTTTTACGGCTTTACGGGCCTGACTTAAGACCCAAAGGTAGATTGGCTTTTGCCAGACCTTTAAAAGTGATTTGGCTTTTTTCTCGGCATTTGCGCGTATCTCTCGCTCACGTTTTTCCATGTCTTCAATATGATACGACTTGGTGCGAATATAACTCTGAACAGACCCGACGATGAAGCTAGGGTCCTCGTGCAGGTCCTGTTCCTCAAGCTTAAGCTCGTTCACACAACGAAAGCCAAACTGATCAAGAAAATAAGTAAACTGCTTATAGATTTGAAAGGAGCCTTCCCCAGCTTCCATTTGCTTCCAGATTTGCTCTGGGTCTGTGGCTAAAAACCGGGAACGCGTTTTTTCATCCCCCTGATCGATTTCTTTAGCGATGCGCATTAGACACTTGGTAGGCTCAGTGCTATCAAGTCCGCCTTCACCACAGAGGAGGTCGTTTTGTAAGGTATCACTGCTGGCATCCTGAGTGATCCAGGCTCCTGTTAGCTTTTTAAGCAAACCAAAAAACAACATGCAAAGGTAGTCATTGATTATAGGTGCATGCCATCTCTTTAATAGTTGCTGTTCAAGATGATGGTAATACTCCATCTGCTGGCTCAAGGATAAGGTTTTAAAATCAACTTCTATAGCCTCTTCATACACATGATTGAAGTGATCTTGAAAGGTGCCAATGATTTTATTGATGCTAACAAACCTTTGTAGGGTTTTAATCAGAAGCCAACTCCGCTTCACCAGGCCATACTCAGGAGGGTTTTCAACTTGCCTGAATATTTCTTTTAGCTCTGGCCTAACTTGGTCTTTGACCCCCATCATCGTTTCCATGAACCCTTTATTGCTGCTAGAGCCGGGTAACATGAGCACCAATTGATACCAGTTGATCAGGTTATAGTAAATCCTGCCTCTTATTAACAGAAGTTTCCATCAAAAAATGTCGTTTAGGTTATGATGATCCTTGTAATATGGGACTTTTTAGTACCCT
>JABSRF010000694.1 GCA_013215275.1 Oligoflexales bacterium
CTCCTTATGTAAATTCAGCATGTTACATTTAGGAGTTTTACTTATCAAATGGTCCTAAAAACGGGGTCCACTATAGCCTTCGACTTATCAACTGACTGCTCTAAAATTTTAGCGCGGGTTTGCCCAATGAATTATGCTCCGGTCACCTGCAACTACATGGGTGAGCAAAAGCTAACAACAAGGGTGTGGGACGGGACGAACCACTGTGATGTAACCAGAAAAATCGACTATTTTGTTTGTGTCAACGCTAAGACGGTCGATCAAGCTGACTTAGCTGGAAAAATTAAGTGCGGAAAGAAACAGCCAGCAAACTAATAAGCACATTTGGGAAAAACCCTGCCGTGAGTCCAAGCCAGGCTATGATAAAAAAAATATGTATGGTAAAAATAGAGATATAGAAGATACCCGATCAGCCATGACAATTGCCTGAGCTCAGGTCCCCAGCCTTGAGGATTCCCATGCCAATTAAAGCCCTTAGATTATTAGGCCTTTCATTCAGCTTATACATGCTCAATGCATGTGCAAGCCTAGGTGACAAGGTTGTTGCCCTTAAAGATATTCCTTATGCTGTGTCATCTAAAGCTCAGAAGCTTGACCTCTATCTACCTGATCATAAATCTGGCCCTTACCCCTTACTGATATTCATCCATGGAGGTCGTTTTGAATCAGGCTCTAAGAGCGATATCGACTCCCAGCTTTTAGGCCTTGAAAAAGGTTATGCCGTTGCATCGCTAAACTATCGCTTAAGTGATGAAGCCACTTTTCCAGCCCAGGTCCATGACGTCAAGGCGGCGGTAAAATTCCTCAGAAAAAACTCATCAAGCTACCGCCTGAAGCCTGGACGATTTGCAGCTTGGGGAGAGGGGGCTGGCGGTAATTTAGCTGCTATGCTTGGAAGCACAGCGAACAATAAAAACTTTTATGACAACAGCCTGGGCAACCAGGATATTTCCGATAAAATCCAAGCTGTTGTGAACTGGTATGGCCCTATATTCTTTGCAGATATGGATGCGCAGTTTCGTGCCTTGAACATAGACTCAGCCTACACGGTGAACGAGGAAGAATCGCCAGAGTCGCGCTACCTAGGAGCTGTGGTCGGGACCAAAGCAGCGACCAACAAGGTCAAAGTCTCCAGCCCACAAAGCTATATCAATAAAAATATGGCACCGATCATGATTCAACACGGGACGAAGGATCATTATGTTCCCTATATCCAGTCCAAAATATATGTCGGAAAGCTTAGGAAGGTTCTTGGAAACAAAAGAGTTGTTTACAACTTGATCGACCAAGCTGGGCATGAAGACAGTGATTTTTCAGAGCCTGAAAACCTAGAACAAGTTTTCGGCTTCCTCGATCGCCATCTAAAAAAATAGATATTTGCTATCCTTCCTAAAAAACTTCTTTTAATCATCAAAGTCATAAGACTTAGCCACGAACTTAAGCCATAGTATGATGGTATACAGAGATTAAAGGGACGATCTCACAGACAATAATTAGTCGCTGTAGCGAAATGTAATCGCCAATCCCCCAAATATTCGCTTTAGCACGTTTTGGCTGGATTTTT
>JABSRF010000695.1 GCA_013215275.1 Oligoflexales bacterium
AAAAAATCCAGCCAAAACGTGCTAAAGCGAATATTTGGGGGATTGGCGATTACATTTCGCTACAGCGACTAATTATATTGTTCTTTTGGTTTTTATATCGACACTCTGGCTCTTTGCAGGCTTAAACTTGATGCTGCTTTTGTATTTATTCTTATCTTTTCTTTTATTCTTTAATTTATTTTTTTTTTCTTCAAGCTCAGTGTTTTTCGCGTCTGTTTCTTCAACCTCTTCTGAGTTAGAAAAAATACTCGCTGACATTTCCTTCATGGATGACGTGGGGATGTGGTTACCATAAAAGGCCCACCCAACGATAGCGAGGACTGAGGCGAATAAAGCTACCTGAAATAAGCTGTTGGAGGAATTGCGTCTTTGCATGCGCAAATTCTTGCTGCGATGCCTTGAAATGGCTTGCCTGGCAGTGGCTTGTAAATAGTCTTGTTGGCTGCTTCTCAAACCAAAGTTTATTGGAATAAACTTAACTGGTTCCTCAGCCTTGATTTCAGCTTTTGGTTCCGACATCTGTCCATGGATAGGCTGAGCACCCTGTATTGACTGTGTCTTTACAATGGCCCTTTGATACCCACATCTAGCCGCTTGCTCAAAATATTTTTTTGCTCTTGCCATGTCTTGCTTGACAACACACCCTGTTCGGTACATTTCTCCCAAATAGTACATGGACTCGGCATCTTGTTTTTTAGATGCTTGGAGAAAATAATTGAGTGCTGTCTCCTCGTCTCTTTGGACTTCTAAACCATCAAAATATAGGATTCCAAGAGATCCCAGAGCGATGGGGTCTCCATAAAATGCAGCTTGTTGGTATAGCGTTATGCTCTTTTCCTGATCCAATTGACCATAATTTTTGGAGCTGAATATATGTGCCAAGATTAGCATAGCATTTAAATTTGAGCTTTTGGCACAGAGGTCAAAGTACCTGCAAGCAATGGAATATAATTTATCGTCGAAGGCTTTCCAAGCATCTTCAAACCATTCTAGCTCTTGGAAATGAGCTTGAACTGCTAAAAAACCGTTTTCTGCTTCTGTTGACTGAATAGAGCTTAGGGCCTTTTTGAACTCGCTCACTTGTCTTGAAAGTAAAAAGTGAACCTCGCCTTTTCCATGATGATGTTTTAACATCTGGTCAAAGTTAAGGAGCCTGTCCTCGAATGATCCGTTTCTTTCTTCTATTCCAATAGTCATTAGCTTGCCGTCCTAACTATTTGCTTTTATATCCTGGTTATCTACATGATCGGTAATAAACCCACGCAAATCTAGATTTAACTTAGTACGGCCATTAAATATTGAAATATAAATTAAAAACCAACAAGTGTAGCATTTGATATTTATCCTCATTATATTAGCCTAGATGCATAGTACATAGGAAAAATAATCTCCCAGTAAACCATAAGAAAAAAAGCTCGTTTGAAGTCCTAGACGAAATATTTAATGTTTCCCATATGGCTCTAAAAAAATTATCAAAAATTGACCTATTTAGTCGCTGTAGCGAAATATAAAATACCTTTATTTAAAGGCTTTTGACTTCATATAGCTCTTTACTTACTTT
>JABSRF010000696.1 GCA_013215275.1 Oligoflexales bacterium
GCATCCGTTTCTACCAAAATATAGCGTTCTGATCACACATGAATAGTGGGTAGAATATTTATTTGGAGTTACCCTAAACCCTATGAGGATCTTGCCAAGTGTCTTTTCATAATGAGAGCCTTTGATAAGGAGAAAGCCTAGAAGACTTGATGACACCAGAGAAATAAAGTGGAAGAACCGAGGCCCCCAATACAAGCCTGCATTCCAGCACCACCAACAACTATAAACTGCATACAACAGAACACTGGCAAGCCCTAAACCTCGCAAAATTCCGTGTGAAAGCCCTTTTGCAGCTGGATAAGCTAAGAAAAAGCAGAAGATGCCGGGAGTAAACCACATGATCCCCCTGCCAGGTGAGGTCAAATTGTACCAAAATGCTTCTGGGTTCCAGCCAAAGCTTTCTCCCCCATATCCAGAATTGAGAAACTCTCCCCGCTCAAGGTAATTTTCACCAAGCCAGAATATGGTAGCCAAGGCGAGAGCAAGCAAAAGCACAGCATAATAGTGTTTAAGTCTGCGGAGTGGGTAGGTACCTCCAAATGCTTTTGGGGGACAACAAACGGTGGCACAAAGTCCCATAATTGGACAGAGAAGTGAGTTGGTCGCACAAGCTAGGAATGTTAGGCAACCTATATGCCATAAGGGTTTTCCTGGGTGGTAAGTCCCGAAGTAGAGAATCGCTGCAAACATGGCACAGGACCAGACTGTTTCCGAATAGAAATCTTGTGAGTGAGGCAAGAGAAATGAGCAAAAAACCACAACAATAACCATAATGGCACTATCAAGCCTTCCCCATGAAAGCTCTTTAACGAGAAAACTGTAGAGCCAAATAACAAACAACATGACCACAAGGTGGTTAAAGTGAGCAACCACTTGCTTGACTTGTTTCTTAGCTTCAGGTGTTTTGTTTCCATAGATGGCGTTGCCAATAAACCACAAAGGACTAGCCAAGAGGCCAATGCTAGATCCATATTTGCGTTCTATTTTTCCCATTTCGACGTCATCTTGCCCTTCGACCTTTGTTGAGAGGATTTCCAACATTGCGTTGTAACGATGAACTCCGTCGAATCCGGCAACCTTTGGTTTGCTTCCCAGAAAAATGGCAGCAGCTAATATAATAAAAGCCAACACCACAGCATTTTTTTCCCGATTGAATATGCCAAGCATTCTCAGCCCTCTCAAACTAAAGTGTTTACTTTAATCTAGACGATAAGATAGTAGTGTCAACCTCAGAACTTAGCTCAGACAGCTAGCTATGCGACAGATTTTCCAGACGGGTCCTTTGATTCACCTGAAGGTGCAGCATGTGGCAAATATATATTAAATGTGGATCCTTTACCTTTTTCGCTTTCAATGTATAAGCCACCTCCGTGCTCCATTAATAATTGGTTGACGGCGTCCATTCCAACACCTCTACCGCTTATTTCATTGGCTTCGGACTTGGTGCTAAAACCAGGAAGGCAAATAAGGTTAACCTTTTCTTGGTGGCACTGGTCCCATACTATTGACTAACTAGTAAGCAATTTAGGTAGTTGATATATTTGGCTATTTGAGGTTTCA
>JABSRF010000697.1 GCA_013215275.1 Oligoflexales bacterium
CCTTATGTAAATTCAGCATGTTACATTTAGGAGTTTTACTTATCAAATGGTCCTAAAAACGGGGTCCACTATACTTGTCGCCTGCTTATTTCAACGAAAACAAGGTACCATAATGATAACTAATAAAGCAGTAAAAAGCATTTGAATCTGCACTTTTCATGGGGAGCAATCCAATTTGAAAGGCTAAGCCCAAGTAGCTTGCTGTTAACTTTTGCGCTCATATGCAAGTAAGTATGCATCATTTGCGAGCAATGACTCTAATTCAGTCATAGGCACTCTTGAGATGCGGTCATCGTCATATTTAAGCAGATAAGTTCCAGCTTTTTTGTACTTTACTTGGTAACTAACATAGTGGCCAAATTTTGATGAAGGACCTTGATGGGCCACCAGCGCTTTTAAGCGGTAGGGTTTATCATCCAGCTGCTCAGATAGACCAGAAGCACTCATAGAGAACATTGGCAAATTGAGGTACCGATCTAAACTCACACGGGTGCGATTTTTTTCGAGGTGTGCAAAACGCTTGAGCTGAATAATTAAGGTCTTGGGTGCCTTGACAATACCAACTTGCTTATACTTAGTGACCATATCATCAGCTTTCATCGATGGCTGGAAAGTCTCCTGCTTAAAGTAGTGAGCAACTAGCTCACTCACACGATTTCCCTCAAGCGGAAGCCTTAAAAACTTATAAGGGGTGTCGTAAACGACTGAATCACTGCCATTTTCATAAGTGACTTGCTCCCTTTGGATCATTTCAAATGCGCTTCCCTCTGCACCCAAAGCTTGAAGCAACAGCTCTAGAAACTCTGCCGCATCTTGCTGCATATACACAGATCCAGAATACTTTCCATGTAATGCTCTCTGCACAGACTTCAAATATTTTTTAAGGAGGTGCTGATGATGGGAATAGTCCTCACCTGATCTCATGCTTTTTAAGAGATTTTTTAAGCTATTTTTCAAGTCTTGATTGTACGAAGACCCTTGGTAGCCAGGATTTTCATCATGAGCAGTTGCTAGTTTTTGCAAGCTTGTATTAGCGATAAGGTAGGTGATCGCATTGAGATAGCAGGTATTTCCATAGTTTTTGAGTCCAAAAGGCTTATGGAAAGAACTGCGTATATCATCATCCCAGGTCTGGTCTATGCTACCTAGACTAGCTGCTGAAGGCTCAGTTTGACCAATAGTAATTCCGAGTATCGTTAGTAAGTCGATTTCCTCCTGGGACTGGTTCCCGGATTGCGCAAAAGACCATGCGATTGGATGCATAAAAGAGAACAGAAACGACAGGCATATAAAGCTGTGAAACACAGTATTTTTAATTAGCATGATAAGGACCCTCTATGCTTCATATAAGACATGGTAGAAAAATGTAAGTTTAAGCCAAGCTTCATCGTCTGCATGATGTTATAGTTGATTTAAATTCCAAGGTAAAGAAATGAAGGAAGAAACTCCTGTATAGACAGTGCACCAGTGCATATTTCCTATAACCTGAGTTCGACAGAATTATATCGCCAATTGCATATTCCTGTCTAAATATTGCTCAACTTCATGTGAAGTTT
>JABSRF010000698.1 GCA_013215275.1 Oligoflexales bacterium
ATCCGTTTCTACCAAAATATAGCGTTCTGATCACACATGAATAGTGGGTAGAATATTTATTTGGAGTTACCTAATATAAGATCTGTATATTTGTGCAACACTGATTTTTATTGGTCGATAGGACCTTTAAAACTGTATATATAGTTGACAATATCAAAGCGCTAGACAGCCAGATTAATAATTTCCTCAAAATATTAGGTCATTATCGTAGGCATTTATCTTGCTTGCAAAAATAATGGACTAGCATTTGGAGTCGTCATGATCGTAACATTTTGGTCTTCTAAGCCGCAAAACCTACTGATAGCCTTCATTACAATGGACTTAGTTTCCTGTACCACCTTGGAGCGTCAAGAAAAGCCTGGGCAAAAGCGAGTCGTTAGCCAGGCTCCTTTTCAGTTTCCCATTGAAGAGGTGGTTGATGAATTTGACGATGAGGTAGATCTGTTTCCAAATTCACCGTCCGGTAAAGCACAAGAAAATAACATTAGAAAGACATGGCGTTACAAGAACCACAAGGTTGCACCTGGAGATTGGTTATCCAAACTAGCTGTGATCTATTACGGTGATAAGAATAAGTGGCATGTGATCTTATCTGCCAATCCCGACATCAATCCTGATTTAATCCTTCCAGGGCAAATATTAAAGATACCTGAAATCTAATCCATAGATTGTCCAAATCTTAAATGGATCTAAATTCACAAGCACCTCCAGTGCACAAATATAAATCACCATGCATAATTCCGCCAAATAATAACAAAACCAACGGTTTTGCATTTAACAACCATACATGTATTTAGTGTTGAGTCATTTTGTTAACCTAAAGCCCGGGAGCCTTCGTGTTTTATCGAGTCAAAGCAAGCATTTTTTCTGTTCTACTTTTGGCATTGAGTTTCAATTCTGCTTTAGCAAATTCCTCCATAGATAGCCCTAGAAGACCTTATAAATATGAGGATTCAGACTATTTTGCAGTGGCAAACAAATCAATACCAACAAGAGAAGTAAGTGGGGAAGAGTTTCGAAAGTTGTTCTCTGGTCAATTATTCATCAAAATCTTGAACAAGGCTGAAAACCACCATGGCTTTCAATACCAAACTGGTCTGTGCGCTCTAGCGCAAGATTTTTCACCAAGTGGATCAGGTCAGGCTGGCGGGCTCTATTTTACGACCTTAGCGTCATCACCCGGCTATTTTTCCTATGGAGACCATGGGAGAATCATTAAGATTCCCGATGATGCTAGAATTTGGGTGGACGGAGGTAACAAGTTCAAAGCTGATAAGCTTCTTGTTTGTGAACGCTTGAGCAAAGATTTGATCAACAAATTAAACTCCAAAGGCAAAACTGTAGCATACAAAAAAGTTTTGACCGCACAGTCAGCAATGTACCAAACAGAGAGCCAGGCTTTACAGGCAGCTAAGCAAAACAAGGAGCCTGATCTGGGCCCGTTTTTCAAGCGCCTTAACTCAAAGCTCTTTAGTTAGTGTCTGATCGGAAACGCACCGCCGCCATGGTGCGTAGGGCTTAGAGCACTAAAACCTTCACCGAATTTCCCCAG
>JABSRF010000699.1 GCA_013215275.1 Oligoflexales bacterium
CTCAAAAGGCTATCAAAACCCATTTGCCAAAAAACCTCAATTTTACCATTTAAAAGATCGCTTGATTAGGGTCTAGTTACCATTCTTTACGCATGCGCTCTGTGCATGAATGCTTGTGGTGGAGCTGCGATTCCTAAAAAACCTGCAAAGATTAACTACTTTTTGGAGCGATCCAATACCAATACAGACTATAATTTCCTTCGCATTGAAATTGAAAATGATGATTTTGACCAATACACTTTTTCAATGGGTGGCTTGGGGTTTACTTCTGAGGTGAATTTCGATGAGCGAATGGCGATTAGAGAGAGAACTAGAATCGAGTATCAAGAAGAAGCCATTTATACCCTAGGGCTTATCTTTTACAATAAGGCTGGAACCGTGTTTATCGATGACACCCTAGCTTGGGAGTACAGCTTAGAGAAACCTCCTAAGCCCATCATCTCCTTTACTGAAGAAGCAACCAATGACGACGATGTCACTCTATTGCTGGGCGGAAATCTTTCTCGCAAGAGCATTGAAATATGGGTTGAAGGGGATGTTTTAGAAAACCCCGAAGGCAAATGGTATGAAATTCCAGCTGACCTCAGGCTCCCTATTAAAGTAAGCTCAGAAGATGGTATCAAAGAGCTTACGGTCAAGTATCGGAATATTTACAGCAATGAAGGAGAGGCTGAGACGGTAGAAATTTTAAGAAAAAACAACGGCCCCACGGACTGCGATGCTCAAGTTGGCTCAAATGTGGTGAGTAGTCGCGATCTACGAGTCTATGTTTCAGCCAATAACCAGGGACCTATGTATTGGGAAATCATTGGTGATGTGGACACCACAGGAAAGAGGCAATTTATCAATACATCCACGGCAAATGTCCGGCTTATTCCAGAAGAGGGGGAAAAGAAACTACAGGTGCTCTTAGAAGATGCTGCTGGCAACAAATGCAACCCAATCCCCATCAACGTATATTACAGCCCGGGAGGGGTTGAATTTAGCATTAAGATTGAAAACGACCTGCTTGTCACTGAAGACACTAGAGTGAACATCGTTAACTATTTCCCCCACCTGCCCGTCGATGTTGCTCAGATGTATACTCATGGCCCTCACGTGGTTGAAACTGAGTTGACTCAAAAGTGGGTAGAATTTCAAGAAACCGTAGAAGTCACCCTAACTGAGGTTGAAGGTCACAGAGACATTTACGTGCAGTTTCGCCGCCATCCTGCATTTGATCCAACTCCAGCAACTTACACCCACATTTACCTGAGGCCATATATTGCGTTTAATAACAATCATGTCACCATTAGCGATATCGCTGACTTGGAATATGTCACGATTACGGGTTGCAGCCAAACCTATCAGCAGGTAGCCTATCAGTCGGCTTATCCCTGTGATGTGGAGGAATTGCAGGTCACAGCAGAATTCGTTCTAAGCGATCAAAGTAAAGTGACCAAGTCCCTCATCATTCCATAATTTCTTCAGCTGAGGACTAACTAGTCGCTGTAGCGAAATGTAATCGCCAATCCCCCAAATATTCGCTTTAGCACGTTTTGGCTGGATTTTT
>JABSRF010000007.1 GCA_013215275.1 Oligoflexales bacterium
TTCGAAGGGTACTAAAAAGTCCCATATTACAAGGATCATCATAACCTAAACGACATTTTTTGATGGAAACTTCTGTTTGATAATTCTTTTTTTACATCTTGGCATTTTTTGGCTTACCCAAGGCGGCTAGATAACCAGTTAAGTGATCTAAGTGAGGTAGGTCCTCAAATGCTCCTCCATACCACTTTTTATAATAGAAGTAGTTGCGGAGGATCAGTTTTACATAGTCACGAGTTTCCTTATAGGGGATTCGTTCGATAAAATACAGAGGGTCTGAGGTGTCAAATCTCTTTCTCCACCTTCCTATGACCGTTGGCCCTGCGTTATAAGCTGCCAAACTTATTGGAATATGGTTGTACCGGTTAAGCAAGTGATTAAGGTAGTGGGTTCCTAGGATAATATTAGTTTCAATTTCGTAGAGTGAGGATGAGTTTTTGCTTTTTCTGATCAGTTTTCTTTTTTTCTGATACGAAACATAGGTTTTTCGTAGCCTCTTTGCTTCTAAACGAGCAGTTTTTTTCATAAGTTGCATAAGGCCCCTAGCCCCTGCTCCTGAAAAGGCCATTGGGTTAAAGACGCTTTCTTGTCTAATCACCGAGAAAACCAAATCAGGATCTATTCCAATTTTGCTAGAATAAAGTTCCACGTTGTTCGCGTATTTTTTTGGAAACAGTATTTTTTCCGTGCCATAGGGAAGGGTTTGACGGTATTCCCTAGGAATATTACCGTATAGCCTAATCGAGTCTAGCCATTTACCAGCTGCATACAATAGCAAGGCTCGGACAGTCTGGAGCTGTAAAGAGCCCTTATGGTCTTGAATCTCACCAATTTCGCATGCAGCTTGATCTTTCAATCCAAGTTTAAGTAAAGTCTCAGCTCTCCTTATTTTCGTTTGAAAAGGTTTTGAAAACGACTCCCTGAGAGATTTTGCATTGAACTTCGGGGTATGAAGGGGTTGTAGCGCAAATTTTTTGTTGGTATAGCGTTCGACCATGTAATGCGATAGAGCTCCATAATAAGTGGAAAAGAACTCGTTGGCTGCATACTTCCAGTATTGAACTGCTTCTTCTCGTTTATTAAGCTCTAGAGCCGCCCTACCTGCCCAGAAAAGTGCAAACCCTAGGCTAGAGATTTGATTGAATTCTTCGTTGAACTCCCTGCCTTGATAAATCATTTCTTTTGCTAAATTGTATGCAGCATTCCACTCACCAAGTCCAATGTGGGTAATCAGCAGAGCACCCATAGCTTTAATGAGGTTGCCGTTCTTAGGAAAACGTCTAATGAATTCTTGGTAGCGCTCACTCGCTTTTTCATAAAACTGCTCGTTTTCGTCTATCCTTGCCCATAGGTATAAGGACTCTGCTTGGATATCTTGGTCACCTGGAGAAAGGCTTTTATCCCATAGCGTTGAGACAATTTTTCTTGCTTTCTTATATTTATCGATGTTCCATAGATGCTTTGCTATTTCGAGTTGAACATAGGCCCAGCCTTGTTCGCCAAAAGCCTTCTTCATAGGAGTCAAGATGGACCTTAAAAACACGTACCTTGATGACCTTCTTTTTGAGCGGTAGCATTTGCTGATATTGTCTATCTGGGTTCTGACGGAGCTTATCATCTCCGGCTTCGGTTTTTCTCTTAAAGTTGCTAGAAGAAGTTTTTTGGCTGAATAACAATGCCTGCGCCTTGTTAAATAGCTTATTCTATCAATTTTGGAATTTGATGAGCCTGGAAAAGAGATGTGCCGAGCTAAGGATGAGCGTAGTTCTGGAAACTTGTTGCTTAGAGTTTTTAATTCCTCTTCATAACTCTTCTTTTGCTTGGAGGGAAGCGAGTTTAGAAAAATTCTCAGTGTGTTCTTAACAGAGCTAAAATTATTTGCTTTTTCTAGCTCTGATAACAATCTGCGGGTTTTGTCTTTGTGCTTCCTGACATAGTGCCTGTCAGTTAAGCGTTTATGAATATATTTGTAGGCTGGACATGAAATCCCAGAGGGGTCTTTTAGTAGTTTGTAGAAATAGTCCTCTTGGTCTCTCCATTTTGAACTGCTATTTTGATGCTGTAGCTCAAGAATATAAGGGTAAAGAACATGGCTGTAAGGCCCACCGTCATTTTGTTCGAATAGTTTACTTAATTCCGCAATTTTTCTAATTTTATCGCTTTTCTTAGCATGAATGATGCTTGCATAGTCTAGGCTGATTTGATCAAGGCTCCCAACACCGTTAGCGAAGGTAGGGCTTATATTTTTTGAGGTGTCGTGAATTTGAAGCCATTTTTCAAGCTCCTTATCATCTGCGATGCTTTGATAGACCGCCTCTACCATTTGGTATCGCTCAGGTAGAATGGTAGCGTAGGAAGCATGGGCTAAAATTATAGAGAGCAACACCCATTTCTTAATCAGTTGTCCAAGCATATTTTCCAACCGTTGTTTTAGTTTTGGTCTAGAATTCCTAGAGGAAGTCTAGAGTGTCGTCATCATCATCATCTATGTCATCATCGAACTCATCGATCAGTGGGGTACGTAAGCCATCGCTTTTTGATGAAAGGGTGAAGTCAAGGCCGATGCTTTCATCAATCTGCTCCTCAGTTTCCCCTGGTTCACCGGGTATAGCAAACTCAGGGGGGATTTCTTTACCGAGTTTTTTAGCTAGTTCTGCATAACTTCTTTTAGCTTTTTCAAAACTGCCATCCAGTTTGAGAGCTTTTTCTAAACAGGTGATAGCTTCAGGGTCTTTTTGCCATCTTCGGTATCCAATGCCTTTGTTAAATAGTAAGCGAGCAGATACCTTCGTATCATCTTTAATGGCATTGAGGGCTGAATCGTATAACTGCATGCCTTGCTTGTATTTACCTTTACGCATCGTAATGACAGCCGATGAATTAAATACTGATGCTAATTCTCTAGCAGAATCAATAGCATTCAGAAGGTCCAATGCTTCATTGACCTCTCCTTCTAAGAGTAAGCATTGGCCCTCACCTTTTAGGGCTTCTTGATTGTTTGGTGCCAGAGATTTAGCTTCCTTGAAAACATGCTTTGCTTCATCAACTTCATCGCAGTTTATCAAAACTTTACCTAAAAGGAGAAGCCGATCAACGTTGAAGGGATTTATTAGCTTTGCTCTTTTTAAGGATTCACTGGCTTCCTTAAATTTTCCAATCTTCATCCTGCATCTACTGAGTAATTGTAATGCTCTGATATAGGGAGGGTCAAGGTTCTCAATGGGCTCTAGTAAGGATAAAGCTTGTTCCCACTGGTTAGCGTGAATGCGGTTTACAGCTAGTTCCGCGGCAACTTTAGGATTGTTTGGGAGTTTTGTTTGAAGGCCTTCTAGAAGGCTGGTCGCGGCATCCCACTCACCATCGAGCCTCTTTTTATTTACATTGCTGAGAACGGTGCGTAGTGGCCCATTGTAAGCCTCATCTTTTGCGATCGTTTTCAGAATCTCTAGGATTTTCTTGATGCTAATTTCTCCAGCATGCAACTTTCTTACATGGTATTCATAGCTGACACCTATCAGATGTTTGGAGATAGAATTTGCAATAATGATGATTGGCCTAGTTTCAATTTTTCTCGATTTTGCCGATTTCCCAAGAGTTTTAATGATCTCTTCTGAACCTAGCTCCCAGTCTAGAATCAGTAATGAACGATCATTTCTGGCAATTTCTTCGATGGCAAGATCGCTTGAAGCTACAGGAATGATTTTGATAAGTGGAGAAAACTTTTTAACGGCCTCCCTGACGGCATCCCTTATTTCCATCCTTGAACTAAAGAAAATAATTTCAGTAAAAGGCGGCTTTGGCACGGCCATTTTTGTGTCCTTCAGTTACCCAATTTCTAGTTGAGGGGAGAGTAGAGGCTCTCGATTAGCAGACAAAATTGATATTTGTAGATTTTCGGATTCTAACACCATCTCTTTTAGTAATGGTTCGATGCGATTGAGCAACAGATGCGAGCAGTGTTTCCATTCGCTTTGCTTGATTGATTTCTCTAGCTCCTTGAGTGGCCTCGCAATTAAACGGGCAAGGCCATTTACTGGCGCCATTTCTCTCTGGCTATAGTCCATAATTCCATTGATATGGTTGATGAGCTCTAGAATTAGGGTGAGGTCGTCAGCGGTATCTTTTACCTGCTTCAAGCTGACTTCTGAGGTATATTCCCAGCATTCAACGGCAATTGCCTTAAGTCGTTTCTCAATGGCATTGGCCAAATCTCTGATCACATCTAGTGTTTTGATTGAAAGGTCCCAAGGTGACTCTATTTGAACCTCGAGCATACTCGATTCGTCTAAGCTTGTTTGGCTCAGTTCTTTGACACAAGCATCAAGCATGTCAGTTCCATTCAAGTAAACCTTAGTCAGTATGGAGTGCTCCGGAACTAAAGTCTCCTCAATCCATGAAAGAGCATCATTCATATTCTGAATTGGCACTGGTACGGGAATGTCTTTATTGTCAACTCTAACTTTTTTTAGCATATTTGCCTCGTGGATTTAAAGTGTTTATCCAACAGATGGTTCAACAGATTTTTTTTCTATTGCTCGTTTTGCTTGTTTTATTAGAGATTGGGCTCTGGCATCCATTGGGTTTGTACATGTAATGGTTTTTAGGCTTTCGACCACCTCGTCAAACTTGTTCATTTTATAGAGGATCCCTGCCAAGGTATAAACCATGTCTTGGTCATGAGGGTGAAGCTTCAGATACGTATTGAGAACATGCTCTAAGTCATCGTAAACTTCCCTCTCTCCGGCAATTTTAACTAGTGTATAAATAGCAGCTGTATTTTCAGGGTTGATCTCTAGAGCCTTACAAACCCACTTTTGCGCCTCCCTTAACTCATCAAGGCCATGGAATGAAAGTCCCAAACCTAGGTTTGCCATCTCGTCATTAGGTGCTAAGCTTACGGCCCTTTGAAAATGAATAATCCCGATGTCGTAGTTTGCTTTTGTTAGACTGATGGTGCCAAGACCAATGTGAGCTTTAGGTGAGTATTCATCTAACTCAATGGCTTTTACGTAGGCATTTTTTCCTGATTCTCGGTCACCTAGCTTAGTGAAGCAATCACCAATGAGACGGTGTAGGGTGGCTTGATGGTGATAGGATATGCTCCGATAATGCTCAAAGATCTTTTCTATCAGGCTGATTCCAGCAAGGTATTGCTTGGATGAGATCTTTGATTCTACTAACTCTATCTGCTCATCGATGGCATTTTGTCTTATTTGAACAGGCGCTGATAGGAGTGAGTTAAAGGATTCTAATATGGATTTGCGTGCAAGCTCTTCATTGTGGCTTGCATCAGCTTTACTTAAATTCTTGTGAATCACATTATGGACGATCTTTTTCGAGTAAACGAGTTTCTCCAGAGTAGCTGCAATACTAACTGGGCTTCCGTTGCAGTAATCGAGTCGATGTTTGCCTAAAAACTCCTCAGAAATAGGAGTTCGAGGGGCTAAAACAGGAATTCCATGTATCATCGCAGATATGATCCTAAAGGGATCTCCATCCACCCGATCCCTTGCGGGAAAACCTCCGACATAGATTGCATCTGCGGCTTGGAGCAAGGTTAAGTAACAGTCTCGATTAGGAGCCAGATAGATAATATCTGCATCGATACCTAATTGTAAGGAGCGTTGCTTAATTTCGTTTGCAAATGATCCGATTCCGCAAATTGCTAGTTTGAGTCGATGTTTTAGAGAGCTGTCCTTGTCCTTTATTAATTTGATTGCATGTAAGAGGTCAAGTAGGCCTTCCTCCCACTCAACTTGACCATTAAACACAATCAAGATATCACGCTCACCAATAGACAGGGCTCCTAGTGCTTGTCTTTTGTGCTCTTTGTCACGATTTTCTCTTTGTTTAACCCAACAAGGCCAAAGGGAAATTTTTTCCGCTGAGATACCTTCCGTGATTAAGGTATTTTTTGCTGCCTTACTTTGGACTATAAAACCATCTGCCGATTCGCTAACCTCTTTGCGAATACTGCGAATCCTTTGGACATCATCTGCAGGTAGAACGGTTAAGTTATCGATTAAGACTAAAAGGCGAAATTTAAACCTAAGTTTTGCCTTAACAGCTTGAAAGGCGTAAATTCCCAGGCGCTCCTTGATTACCACAATGTCGAACTTCTCAAGAACCTTTTCCAACCCAGGTAGGAATGTTGTGTCTTCGTCATGATCAGGAAGAGGGATACAGTTTAGGTTGCGAGAAAAGCTATTTTGTAATAAAAATCCAATAATTGACTCTGAGCTAATCACCGAAATCTCAAAATCTTTCTGGAGTAACTGAAGTTGGTCAATCTCTTCAGCGCATGGTAAGGTGCCGTAGACAAAAGCTACTTGTGGAATGCCAGATTTAACCAAGCTCATAGAATTTTCTCCAAAAAGATCCTAAATGGACCGAACGAAAGTGTTTTGGTTTTGAGATTGAGAACGGTACTTCGTGATTTGCGATTTTTCCTTTTTTATCTTCCTAAGTTGCTCTTCGTATTTCGATTTATATCGTGTCAGCAGGTCGTTGATTTTACCTTCCTGTAGCTCTATTTTCTTCCAGAGTTTCCTTGCAAGCTCTGACTGGTAGAATTGGTCCGTACTTTCAGGTGTCAAGCTATCAGCAGCACGATAGTTAAAAAAAGCGGCTTTTCTTTCGCGTAGTACGAGCGATGCTTGTTCCCATTTGTTTGACTCAAGAAGCTCTATAGCGGCATCTCCTCGAACAATGTAAACATGTAAAGCAGTTTCAAGTTGCTTTAAAAATCTATCCATAAAAAAGGGCCGGGAGATGTTCGGTTTTCTAAGTTCTTTCTATATTCTAGGAAATACTCAGGTTGCTGTCAAAGCTAAGAACCTCATCAAAACCCCTAATACTTTGAAAGTACGAGCATTAATTGTTATGAAAACGGTTAACCTAAAGTAGGAGAAAGGAAGCAATTACCTAGGTAATTTTTTAAGAATAGCCTATCGAAAGGTAACATTAGGTTGAGGAGTTAAGGGGCCTTTAATTGCTATGTTAACTTTACCTTTTGTTTCCTTTTGAGCCAAGGCGTCGAAGATAATGCCAAACTGCTCCTGTAAAGGAGCGGCAAGTGCAATTTTCAAGTTAAAATCTATGATTGAGCGCATCAGTTGGGGTTTCTGAGTTATCTTACCGGCAAGGTCAATAGAAAGGTCTTGAGAAATAAATCCAGACTTCTTGGATATGGTCAAAACACCATTCTGTAATTTGGTGTCAATGAGGGCTTTTGTAAAAACTTGATCTGGAATGGGAAGATTTGGGTTGAGGCTCTTCAAAACTGTATTCTGTAGCTTAACCACAGCAGTGCCCTCAGAGCTTTTAAGATCGCTGGCATCAATGCTCAAGTCTATATCTGCATCCAATTGTCCATCCACATCGACACTTTCCAGCCATGGTTTCACCATCAGGTTGACCCCTGGGGCCTGGGCTTGCTGATTTAAAGCGAAATCAACCAACTGGCCAAATAGAAATTTTCTTGATTCCATGTAGATATTTGAAGGCATGTAGATGCCCTTAATAATATCAAAAATACTTAGCCCGACCTCACAGTCAAGGTGGCCATTTTTTGAATCTTCTAAAGATAGGTCTACCCTAGCTTTACCTACTAAAAATGATAGGAGGCTAAGGTTAACGACTGCTGATTTGAACCTGAGCTGGTAATCAGTGCTCGATACCTTAATCTCTTGTCCTTTAAATCCAAGGGGAAAACTTGGTCCTAACTCTTTAATTTCAAGCGAAAGTCCTGTAGCCTCAGAGGCCTTTAAGATCGCAGTTTCTTTCAATACTTCGTAAGGAAACGTCAAGTATAGAAAAAAAATGAAACTACTTATGCCTAGAACGATATATGCAATTAATTTACCGAACTTTTTCATAACTTACCTTTTTTACCGAGTCACCTTATAGCCTCGGACTAGAATATCAACATCAAAGTACAGCTTGTTTCCGTATTGCCCAGTGATTTTCAAGTTTTGTACCCGTAAATAGTGGTTTGCTTTCTCAATGTCTACCAAAAAATTTAAAAGGCGAGGAATTGAAACTTTAGCAAGTTTTAAGTCCACATGGACTTCTTGCATCCTTGATGATAACGGGTTTTCAGGGTCCATCTCTGGTTGTCTGTCGGAGATGCTTTTTAGTGGAATCTTAGACTGACGAGCAAGCCTCTCAAAAAATGGTTTAAAAGTAACACTTCTAGTCCTGCTCTTTACCTTGTTGATGAGCTTATCAAATCTTGCTCCTTCTCTCGTGTCTTCAAAGGATAAAATCTTGAGCTTATTTAGGGCGTTGAATGTGTCATTTAGCTCTGTTTTTAAAGCCTCTACTTGATAAAAATAGATAACGAATGCAGCAACAATGAAAGCCGTGACGAAACCTATTATAAGGGCTAATAAACCATTGCGGTAACCAGGTTCAAGTTTGTAAAAACTATCCATTACAAATTCAAGGCGTTCATTGTTGACACCAAGAACTTTTTCTTTAACTATCCTAAGGTAGGAATCTAACCTTTCTTTTATATCCGTAATAGCGCTCATATGTATTACCTATAGGGATTCTCTGGATTTTCCAGGGTTATAATCGGCTTCAACCACAGCAACAATGATTTCTGTCCCTGGTTTTGTTTCAGACGATTTTTCGTTTAATTCTGAAAGGCTAGAAATCGTTTTTAAGGATTGCTCAAATTTTGCTATCGTGTCGTAAGAGTCTGCCTCAACCCTTATTCGGATTTTTCCAGTCCCATCAGCTTTTGTCTCAAATCGGTATTCGACCATGTTGACCTGAACCTCTTTAGGAACCGCTTTGCTTAGGTCTTGCAATGCTACAAGTGCGCCGCTGTTAGAGTTAATGTCAATAAAGCCTTCAGTAGCGGCTTTTTTGCCACTGATTCGATCATTAAGTACAGTCTCAGCATTGTCCAACATGACGCTAAAACCATAGCGCCCGCTGCGGAGTTTCTTCTTTAGCTCAGGTGCTACTGAGAACAATTCTTTTTTATATACGGATTGCAACTGCTCGATCTGCTTGCTGTAAGAAAAAAATTTGATTCCATAACTAAATGAAAGTAATAACAAAGCAACTGCTACGACCTTGAAAACAGCTCCTGCTGCTTTAAATACGGATTCATAATCTTGAACGTAAGCAAAGGGTCCTTTTCTTAGATTAATCTGAGAGTGTCTTTTTACAGAAGTTACAGCTCTGATACCGATAGAAATACTTTGTGACATGGAAGGCATCTGATCAGCAAGCTGGCTATTTATTTTTAGACTCGATTTCTCAAGACGGTTATGAACAGTTTCGACTTCTAGATTGGTTGTTAGATAGTGATCAAAATTTTTGATAACTGAAGAGCCACCGGATAAATAGATCCTCTCTATGGGGGACTTTTCCCAAGTTTTAAATGCGTAAAGGGTTCTTCCTAGCTCTTTTACGATTGCATTACTAGCAATGGTAATCCGGTCGGCAACTGTTCTATCTGCTGCTGACATTTCAGAACCTTGGTCTTGTTCTGTTAGCATCCTGCTAACACGGTGTTTGACTCTTTGAGCTTCGTTAAAGCTGACTTCCAAGTCACGGGCCAAAAACTCTGTGATATAACGTCCACCTAAGTTGATGGAGCGAAACATTCTTAAAACACCGTCTTGGACCAAGCAAACAGATGTTTTTTCATGGCCAACATCTACAAGGCCATAACATTTTCCTTCTTCCATTTCCAAATAAGGGCACAAGTTGTAAAATGCAAGGCTGTCCACATCAACAACTTTTGGATCAATGTCGATACGGTGAAGGTGCTCCAAAAAACTTGCAAGAAAAGCTTTTTTGGTCATGACAACTAGAGCAACAGTCTTTTGGCTCATTTGCCCAAGGATCTGATGGTCGACAATCATTTCGTCAAGATTAAAAGGAACGGCATCCTCTATTTCTGCGAAAACTGCAGCTTCAATCTTGTGAGGGTCAGAGAAATTGAAAGGTAATATTCTACTCGAAATGTATTGACCTGGCATTGCAGTTACAATTCGGTCAGCTTTAATATCATTTTCTTGAAATAGTTGTTCCATACATGCTGGAAGCATGACATCTGGTGATAGTTCGTCAACTTGAGGAATTACATTTTCATAGAAATTTGATATTTCATAAGATTTGTACTTATTGACTATTTCTACGGCCTTTATAGAGTAGCTACCAATATCAAGGCCGATAATCTTCTGCATACGATTTCCTTACTAAAGTCAGCACTTAAGAGCTAATTCTAAGAATTCTTACCTCTTTTCTAGTTTCACCTTAAGTGTCAAAAGGGCAGTAAACCAAAATCTATGTAATTTTCCAATAAAGAATTTGGTAGGCACGTTTTACCTCTCGTTTCTCAACATCTGCACCTTTTACTCCACTATCTATACGCCTAATGATAGCAGAAATTTTCCTTCGTTGGTGCCCGGTAAGAGCGTCCACAGTGATATTAAAGACATCTGATCTCACCACAAACCATTCTTCCTTCTTGCCCGCTTCAAACCCTTCATCTGCGGTATAACAGAATAAATCTTCGATCTTTGCTTTAATCTCTTTGTCGCTTGAGGCTAAATTACTAGCCTCCCCTTGGAGTTTGTGTATTTTCTGAACAGACTTTTCTCGACATACTTCGTCTCTTGATTGAGGGATTAAGCAGGCAATAAGTTCCGAGGGGGCTGTGTTGATATTGATTCCAGCAACGGAAACTTTCTTACCTCTTGCAGTTTTTTTGTTGGGCTTAAAGGGGTAAGTGGTCAAATAAGGAGCAAAAACTGCATGGATATCATCATCCCAACCCTTTACCATTTTCAATTCGCTAATTGAGTCGAAAGGGAGCCTCTTAGCTTTGTATGGTGGGGTGGCCTCCTCATAGGGTTCATCTTTGGAGCCTAAATTGCTTTCTTCAGAGGCCTGTTCATCGCTTGATATGTAATCACGAATCCTATAAGCAAGCTCCCTAGGGGATAGGTTTTTATTCTCTAGGAATAACTTTTCAGCTGGGCATGCGAAAAGCGCTTCTAGTTGTGCAATAACCTCAGGGCACTCCCTTGCAGGATCTCCAGAACCAGCACAATCATTGACATTAATCTTTTTGCTTTCGTCGAAGATCTTTACAGAAAACTGATCTTCAAATAAGCGCATCTGTGCCGCTACTTTTTCATTGAGTAGGCCTTTCAAGCCAAACGGGTCTTCATCACTTTCAGAACTAAGTAAGGGCTGAACGAAATTAAGAACTTCAGCTCCGAGTGGAGGCCATTGATTAAAAATTGTCCATAAGCTCGAAGGACCATCAACAGGTTCTTGTTTGATACCTAATGCACCACTTGCCTGCACATGATCCCAAAGGTAGCTAGCTGAAAGCAAATACAGGCCCAAATTGATTCCTGACTTTCCAAGGTACTCTGACTTGACTCGATCCCTAGTCATTATTGCCAACTCAACATTAACCGTTGATGAAACGATCATCTCACTCACAAAGGTGATCATCACAGCTATGCTCATGATCGCAATCAGCAGTGAGATCCCTTTCTGTTTGGTCTCTTTTGCCATGCTTCGATTTAAAAATTCATCTTTTTTTCGAAGTTCCCTAGGAGTGTGTAAGCAATAGCTCTTCTTAGAAATCCAATCAATGATATGTACGAGTTGCTTCCTCATGAATGGGCCTTATAGTTTCCAATTAAATGAGCTGTTTCTGCTCTTAAGCTCTTTAAAATCGAGAGCATAAGGTAAGTAAACGATGGTGCTATAATGAACTAAGCTTTCTTCAGACTCATCAGGCTCGATCCCCTCAATAGGGTCATCAATCCAGGCGGTCATCTTAATCATCACCATATGAGGAAGTATTTTTTCGGTATCCCCTCTTCCCGAATCCCAGCCACTTTTAGACCAGTCATCGCCATTCCACGGAAGAATTTCCAAGCTTTCGATATTTTTCACAAAAGCCCTCATAGGTGGGTCGTCTTTGAAGCGAAAGTCTTTTTCTGGGATTCTAAGTAATTCCCCTCGGTACAAGTCCTTACGATGTGGGAACTTGGGTGATGACTTTAGTTCATAAACCACATAGCTCAGGTCTGACTCCGGGCTATTTGCTTTGATGGATTCATGACCCATATAAGTCATAGCCAGCCGGTCCCCTTTGGAGTTCTTTTTAATGGAAAAATGGGTACGGCTAACTCCATCTGTCCGATGAACCTGCCACCTTGGGTGAAGAAGAAAGGCATGACCTAAGTCGTAACTTATTTTTTGCATGGCTCGGTTAACCCGGTTGGTCACCTTATTTTTCTGAGAAAGCGCCACCTTCACATCAAAGGTGTTACGCATGAGGTTGGAAATAGCAAAGATAACGGCCACCAGAATCGCTAAGGTGATGACAACCTCTAGGAGGCTGAATGCTTGTTGGTTTTTTTTGTCAAAGTTTTCGCTCATAAAGTAATCTACCGATTCCCGTTATCAAGGGTTTGGCGGGGTTCCGCCTCCAGCTCCACTCGTACCACCAGCTCCTCCAGTACCACCGGCTCCTCCAGTACCACCGGCTCCTCCAGTACCGCTAGATCCTGACGGTTTCTTAGGTGGTTTCTTCTGTGGCTCAGGCTCAGCAGCGATAGGCTTTTGAATAAAAATCTGCTCGTCTAATTGTTTTTGATTGGCCATAAGGTAGGCAAGTTCAACGCTGTTCCGTTTGCTACCTTCAGGCCAATGCACCTCAACGAAGGCTACTTTTAACAGCTCTTCTCCCAAAAAATTCTTAATGGCAGATTCTATGGTCGAGCTAAGCCCTCCTTCATCTCCTCCGTCTTCGCCGCCACCACCACCTAGCTGGCCTGCAATAAGGTTGACCAACGGGAGGGGGAACTCCTCAATTTTAAGGTCATATTTGAAAGGACACTCTCCATATTTTGGGTCTTTTGGGCACATGTCCTCACTAAACTCAAGCTCTTTCGAATCTAGCTTAATGTCTTTAAAGTCATAATAAGATGCATACCACTCCACCTTAGACATCACTGCTTGGGCAAGCCAAGTCGCTTGGGATGAGTAACGATTATACTCCCCGAAATTGATGCTTTTTCCTTGGATAGAGCTCACTTCCAAGATGACGGTCACCATGAGGCCAAGCGCAATGACAGTTTCAAGCAAAGTAAAACTGGCTTCCTGTCCACGCTTTCTTATTCGTTTAGATTTATTAGAATGCATCATCTTTTTCGCTAAAAATGTCGATCTCTTCGAAGCCAACCCTAACCTCTGCATAGCCATCGTAAGGGTGTACTAAGATGGTGTATGGAGTTTGATCAGGGTCAACCTCACCTTTTTCCTTTTGATAAAACACATGCAAGACTGTTTTTTCCACATAACCTTGAGGAAGAAAGTAAATCATCCCAACCACGTTAGGACCATCTTCTAAACTGACAGGCTGCTGGTGGTGCGTGGTTTGTAGGTCTCTAACCATGAGGAAAGGCCCAATTCTGCGCCCAGCCCACTCCAAACTATCGAGCTTTTCCCAAATAGGACCCCTTAACTTTTCTTTGGCTTTGATGACTGGGGAGAATACAGGGATGTCCTCTTCACCTGTTTCTGGGTTAGGCACCGACTCACCGACGATATCTTCATAGCGTTGGAAATCTTCATCAAAAAAAAGCATGCGTTGTTTCTCATCTTCAGGCAGAGGGTCGGCTCTAATTGCTTCATTGCCTATTTTTATTTGATGGGAAACAGAAGACTCTTCTTTTGTTGTTTCAAGCCAGTATTCGCCATCATAAAGCTTGAAAACGAGCCTGAGTGGTCTACCAGTTAAAACGGAGTAATCATAGGCGGAACGGATGTCTTCGGCGAATTGCCCTAGCTTACTTGCGACCTCATTTCCGGTCTTCAAGTTGAAGTTAGGGATTGCGACTCCGTAAACAAACGCAACCAAGCCGATTACGATGATCACCTCGAGGAGGGTAAAACCTTTTGCATTGTTTTTAGGGCGCTCAAGCGGGTTCATCTGATCTTTCGGATGAAGCAAGGCCCAATCAAACTGGTCAAATACCATCATATGTTAGGATGAGGACTTAACAGATTGGCTTAAGCCACCTTTTGTAAGGATGGAAAGCTACTGCTGTTCATCAGTCTCCCTTTCTGGGTAATGAATGTCCATTTCTGTGCCAAAGTTGCTATCAGCCCCTGCAGAGATGATCTCATACTTACGTCCATCTGAGGTGTAATCATATGCATTGCCCCAAGGGTCTTTGAGCTTTTCTTTCTCGATGTAGGGGCCTCTCCATCTTTTGCTTTCTCCTGGATCGCTAAGGAGTGAGTCCAAGCCTTGGGCTGTGGTAGGGTATTTATTATTATGCACTCGATAGAGCTGAAGCGCCTGTGCAATACCACCCATCGCAATGCGTGCCTGATCTTCTTTCGCTTTTTCAGAAGTGTCTGAAAGGTTGGTTACTAGAATCGTCATCAAGGTGCCTAGGAGTGCGATCACGATGATGATCTCAATTAAGGTCATACCTTTTTGACCATCTTCTTTCTCACTTTGTGGCCCTAGGGCTAGGTGCTTAGCTTTTCTCCAGTAAGTTGCAAAGATTGCCATATAATTCTCCACTTTCCCCAAATTAGAGTAAACATTTCGTCACTATTATTAACGCACTTGATTCATAACCGAAAGCATAGGAATGAGCAAAGCCATAACCACACCGACAACAATGACACCCATGACTATAATCATCAAAGGTTCGATGAGAGAAATCAAAGAATCAATCTTCCTCTCAACCTCGGCATCATAGGCATCTGCTACATGGCGAAGCATTTGCTCTAGCTCACCAGTTCTTTCGCCAGTACGAATCATATAAGTGACAAGCGCAGGGAAGCGTTTGCTTCGATCTATGGGAACCCATAGAGCCTCCCCCTCTTGCACTGCTATTTTAGATTCCTCTAGCACATTGGCAATGAGAGAATTATTTATAATGTTCTTTGTGATTTCGAGTGCAGCAATAATCGGCACACCACTGCTTAGCAGGGTTGAGAGCGTCTTCGTGAATTTAGAAACATTTACCCTAAGAACCACATCCCCGAGAATCGGTGCCTGCAAAGACATTCGGTCGGCGAGGTTTTTTCCTTTTTCAGTTTTGTACCAAGAGGCCAGCAAGAAATAAAGTCCGCCCATTCCAATGAGAACGAGAACCCATTGGTTTTGTAAGAATTTAGAGAAGTCCATGACTAACTTTGTGAAAGGCGGTAGGGTTACCCTCAGGCTTATGAATACTTTTTCAAGCTTGGGCACCACACTGATAAAAAGGTAGCCGATAATCCCAAGAGAGGCTGTGATCATTAACGCCGGATAAGTCAGAGCACTAAAAATCTTTCCGCGTATAGCCACCTGGTACTCTAAGAAGTCAGCGAGCCTTTCGAGCACGAGACCAAGGTTTCCCGAAGACTCCCCTGCTTTAACCATATTTATGTACAGTCTACTAAAAACTCGGGGGTGCCCATTCATATGCATGGCTTCCGCTAGGGATTTACCCTCTGAGACGGACCCCTTGACGGCCGACAAAGTATTGCTTAACAGCCGATTTTCAACTTGGTTGGTAAGGGCCACCAAGCACTCGTCGAGTGGGACGTGTGCTCGCTGTAAGGTTGCAAATTGCCTAGTCATAATTGACAATTCAGGTAGGGTGACCTTTTCTTGGCGAAGTGTGAAGCTGGCTCCTGATTTGTCACCTTTTTTGATGGCCACCTCTTCTTTTATCTCAGAGGCGATCACCTTATCTTTAGACCGTAATTTTTGTCTTGCAGACCTAAGGGAGTCGGCTTCAATCTTCCCTTTGCGGTTTGCACCGGTTTTTATGTCATAGCCTTTATAGAGGTATATAGGCAATGATGGCTCCTTGGGTTAAAACAAAGTCAACAAGGGTCTTGCTATTCCATATCCTCAGTCTGGGTTTTCTGAATGGCTTCTTCGATGGAGGTGATGCCTTCCAAAACTTTGGAGATAGCAGATTGACGGAGAGTCTTCATGCCATTTTCGACAGCTTGCTTGCGAATCATATTTGCATCCTGAGTTTTTAGGATTAATTCCTTGAGCTTTTCATCCATGACGAGTAGCTCGTGAATTCCGGCTCTATCTTTGTAACCCTGATTATGGCACTGGTCACAGCCTTTACCTGCCTTGTAAATCTCTTTGCCGACGACGTCTTCTGGGGTCAGATCCATAAGCTTTAGCTCACGATCACTGGGGGTGTGCTTCACCCGGCAGTGAACACATAAGCGTCTTATCAAACGAGTCGCCATCACTCCTAAAACCGCAGAAGCAATCTGGAAGGGCTGAATATTCAGGTCATCCAGTCGCGTAATGGTCGAAGCAGCATCGTTTGTATGCAAAGTAGAGAATACCAAGTGACCCGTTAGGGAAGACTGAACCGCAATATTTGCCGTTTCTTCATCCCTAATCTCACCAATCATTATAACATCTGGGTCCTGGCGAAGAATAGCCCGCAGCCCTTCACTAAAAGTCAGGCCGATTTTTGACTTCACATCAATTTGGCCAATACCTGGTAGCCTATATTCCACAGGATCTTCAATAGTCAGGATATTGATATCAGTGGTGTTGATGTTGGTGATGGATGAATAAAGCAAGGTTGTTTTACCGGAACCAGTCGGTCCCGTTACCAAAATAATGCCATGTTTTTGGGCGATTAGATTTGTCCAGGAACGGTAAATATCTTGGTGTAGCCCCATTTGATCGAGTCGCTTGACTCCGGCTGATTTGTCAAGGATACGCATGACCACCCGCTCTCCAAGGGCTGTGGGGAGAACTGAAAGACGCACATCAGCGTCCTTACCCGCAACCTTAATGCTGATACGGCCATCCTGCGGTACCCTTTTTTCGGCAATGTTTAACTTGCCGATAATCTTGATCCTCGAGACGACAGAGCCAAGGTGGCGTTTATTTAGCTGCATGGTATCGTGGAGCGTGCCATCAATTCTAAAGCGCACGACTATTTCAGTTTCGTAAGGCTCGATATGAATATCAGAAGCTCGCTCTTTAACAGCTCGAGAGAGGAGCCCGTTTACCAAACGAATGATTGGCTTTTCATCATCAGAAGACTCAAGAAGGTCCCTTGTTTCTTCAAGGTCGTCTTCTTCTCCACTTCCGATTTCAGGAACATTGAGCTCGTCGATGACTTTTTGGGAAGCGTCGTTTGAACGTTCATAAACCCTGTTAATCGAGTGGTTTATAACCGAAGGCGAACAAACGATCATATTGATATTGGTGGACAAGATCAAACGTAGATCGTCCATCGGAAAAATATTCAAGGGATCAGCAACTGCAACGGTGACATTAAAATCATCCCGTGCAATGGGGAGGATTAAGTTGTCCCGAGCGAACTGAATGGGGATATTGTCCACCAACGAGGGATCGATGTCATTGATCGGAAGCTTCTCGTAGTAAGGCAGGTCAAGCTGGTAGGCAAGAGCCTTCAGCATATCTTCTTCACTGATGTACTCTTTATCTACGAGAATTTCACCAAGCTTACGCTTTTCGGAACCCTCACCTTGGAAGCTTAGTGCTTCCTTCAGCTGATCTTCAGTAAGCGCAGAGGATTCAATGAGAATCTCACCGAGTGACTTACGCTTTGTCTTGCGAAAAGTTGCTGAAGGGAGTTCGTGCCATTTCGTGGTCTCGGGGGGTGTGCTGACATCCCGTGCTAATTGATCGTTTTGATCACTCATTCAAATCCTCGCCAGGTTGTGAATCATTAAAGCCACCTGATGCCTCTGATGGTGGAGGAGGTGGTGATGCTGGCCCATCAAAACCTCCATCGTCTCCCCCTGCAGGGACAGGGATGGTTGTCTCTAAATCTCTTTTAGTCGGGGCAGGGGCCTGCTCATTAAGTCTACCTCCATTTCCTACCCCTTCATAACCAATTGCTTTATAGACTCCTTGCCTTTGATTTTCACGAATTTTTTCTTCAGCAGCGTCTACAGGGGTTGGCTTATACTCTCCATCCTCTGGGCGAGGAAGGGCTTGATAGAAGTCGGAGTCTTGGTAGCCTGATCCATAAACGTCTTCCATAAAGGTATCACGCTCTTTGAGCTTGGCTTGATAGATAGCTGCTAAGTCATTAGCCCCATGCACTATGTGAGGGGTTAGGAATATTGCTAAGTTACTTTTTTCTGACTTCGTTTGTGAGTTCCTGAATAGCCACCCGAGGATAGGAATATCTCCTAGAAGTGGAATTTTTCTGAAGCTTTCGAACTCCCTGTTTTGAACGAGGCCGGACACGACAATTGTTTGACCATTTTTGACGGTAACTATTTGCTTGGTTTTTCTTTTATTCACTCTAGGAAGGCCGTCCTCGTTTATAGAGGCAATTGAGTTGGACTCCAAAGAGAGGTCGATCGTCACATAATTAGAGTGACTGATGTTTGGTTTGATGGTGAGAGACAGGTCCACATCCTCTTTTTCAACCTTGGTGGTTGCCGCACCAGTGGTAGGGTTAGTGGTTGAGGACCTAAAGAAGACTTTTTCCCCTACAGAGATTGCGGCTTCTTCATTGTTTGATGTCAGGATATGAGGTGACGCTAAGGTTCGAGTGTTAGCGTCAGCTTTGAGCAGATTGATGAGGGCTCCAGGTCTGAAGGTCCCTAGACCGGGTACATTGACATCCTGACCAGACAGGATACCGATAGCCATATTGCTTGAGAATGCTTGTGCAACCTGTTGGGTATTGCTACTAGTCGCGTTTGGAGTGACCTGAGAGACAATCAGTGGTGCCATGCCCCCGGCTTCCCAGGCTGTCACACCCTTAGTGCCTCCTTCTCCAGCTCCACCAAATCCACCGAAAATTGAGGTGTTGAAAAGAAAGTCGTTGCCTTCGTTGATATCCAAGATATCAGCTTCAATAAATACTTGGCTTCTTCTGACATCTAACTTGCGGATGATTGAGTTGAGTGCATCATACGCAGAACGATTACCGGTTATCAGAAGGGAGTTAGACGCTTCGTCGGCAGTAATTTTAACTCCATCCCCCAAATCAGCAACACTTGTGGTTCCCCCAGGGGTATTATTTTTGCGGTTGGTCCTTTTGGTTGGTGGCCTTCTGAGTGTGCTGCTGCTACGTGAACTGTTCGTTAAAGACGATAGGGTGCCAGCTAACTTTTTCGCATCAGCATAATCAAGTGGCCTGACATGTATGGATGCTTGGGCCGTTGGGTCATCGAGAGGGATGTCGAATTTTTTCACTAGAGCTCGGATATCTTGGATGGTGCGCGGTGGCCCGAAGATAATCACAGAGTTTGAACGCTCATCAATAAGAATCTTAAATGAGTGATAGGCACTTCGAGTTCTTTTTTTACTGGAAGAACTTGTGCTTGAACGTAGGATTTCATTTACTTTATCAGCAATGCTTTTTGGGTCTGAGTACTTGATGGGAACAATTAACACCTTTGGTTGTTGTGTTTGAACATCGAGAAGCTCCAGGACTTCAAGGACCCTCCTGACTTTGTAACCACTCTCACTGATGATAAGGGTGTTTGTGGGTTCATAAGCAATCATCGAATTTGTTGAAACGATACGGGATAAGGTTGTCTGAACTTGTTTGGCGTCAATATACTTTAAAGGAATAATTTGAGTGATAATCTCATCGGTACGAGGAGCCCAACTAGAGCCAAGATAGGTCTTTAAATTTCCTTTTACTGCGTTTCTGACCTTCATAACTTTTATCACCTTACCAGTTTCAACTGTGGTCAGGTTGAGCATGTTTAAGGCAGATAGGAAAGCTTGGTATGCTTCTTCCTTAGTCACTTTCTTCGGAGAAATAATTTGAACCTTTCCAGTGACATTTCGGTCAAGGATAACATTTTTACCGGTCCATAGAGCCACTGCTTTGATGATATCTTTGATGTCTGTGAGTTCGGGGAAGTCCATATTGACCAGCTCTCGCCCTTCTGGGATCGAAGCTGCACCTTTAGTGCTTGTGGCAGGAGCCTTGGGTGTATTCTGGGCTAAGCTTGGAGAGGATGGTTTTGCGCTTTGCCCCAAAGCAATGCTGCTTGCAAACAACAAAAACATTTGCAAGTAAAAAGATAACTTAAATCCTCTGCTAACAATCTTCACAAGTAGTTCCCCCACAGTAAATTTGGGACTTCATCTCTATAACACCATCAACACAACAAGTAGAAAGTACCCGTACCATCATAAGCGGCTGGGATAAAAGCCCAGGTAAAAGCTATTTGTATCCCATGCAATTAAATGTTTCACCCTGTAAACTAATAATTATTGAACTTCCTGCACCTCTTGTGCTTTGGAATCTTCGTACTGATCCCCTTGTCTAGTCCCCGGTTCGGAAAAAATAGAGCTTTAATTAGTTTGATCCTTTTGTGCCTTACTCAAAAAAAAGTTCGTTTCCTTAAGTTTATCCTGGTATATGCGCTGAAGGTCAGAAGCTTCATGAATGACATAAGGGGTGAGAAAAATAGCAAGTTGCTTTGTTTTTGTCACCTTTACGTTGTTTCGAAATAGATGGCCAATGATCGGGATGTCACCTAAGAATGGAATTTTACTGGTAGCTTCCGATTCAATGATGTTTTTTAGCCCTGCAATAACAGCAGTTTGACCATTTCTTAGGAAGATGGACTGCTTAATCTTTTTATGGCTTACCTGAGGAAGCCCGAAGCTAAAGCCGGAGAGCTCAGTTGCGTCGAGCATGAGGGTCAGGCTGAGGTCATTATTGCCACTGATTTTTGGGTGGATCGTCAAACTCATTTCGATGTTTTCTTTTTCTACATTTGTACGGGTTGTCCCCAAGCTATCTGTGTCAGAATTGCGAAAAAATATCGTTTCCCCGGCAGATAGGCTAGCTTCTGTATTATCTACTGTTAGGATATAAGGAGAAGATAAGACCCGAGTGTCGGAGTCGGATTTTAATAAACGAATCAAAGCTCCTGGGGTAATGGTTCCAAGACCTGGTACTTCTACTCCCTTTCCTGACAGAGCTGCAATGTTTAATCCTTCATTCGTCGCTGAGGTAAATTGCTGGGCTCGAACCCCCTGAGAGGTCGATAAAGCATCTGAGCTAGCTAATATCAGTGGAGCCATTGCTCCTGCTTGCCAAGCAGTGATGATATCAGTGCTACCAGCACTTCCTGCAAAAATGGAGGTTCCTACGGTAAAGGTATGGTCTGTTCCTATTTCGAGAACTTCAGCTTCAATCAGAATTTGGCTTTTGCGTTTGTCTAACTTTTGAATGATGTAGTCAACATCATGAAACTCACTCCTGGTACCAGCTACAATGATGGAGTTTGAGGGTTCGTCTGCTGTAATCTTTAATTGGCTGTTGTTATTGGTGTAGGCATTTGCTTTTTGCCGGTTTGCCAAAGATAGTGCGTTTAAAACTACAGCAAGCTTTTTTGCGTCAGCAAATTCGATGGGGCGCAAGTGAATGCGAGACTCTCCCGCTTCCATCTTTGGGGCTAGGTCTAGGGAGCGTGCAAACTGCTCTATCCTTTTTAGCATCACTGGTGGAGCCATTAAGACCAATAGGCCGTTGGCATCGAGTCCCAAAACCTTGAAGCTTTTTTTTGCTTTAGACTTCTTACTTTTTGCGCTTGATGCCTCAATAGCCGAAAATTCTTTAAGCTTTTTGGCGATATCGGATGGTAAGGCATGCTTTATTGCGATCATTTTAAGGCTTGGTTGCTGGGACCCGACATCCAAAAAAGAAATGATGTCTAGGATACGTTCAATCTTCTTAGCGCTATCGGTAATGATGAGGGTGTTGGTATTTTCAATAGCGATCATGGACCGGGGGGTCGCAAAGCGAGAGAGGGATGCAAGGATCCATTTTGCCCGGATATACCTCAACGGGAGCACTTGAGTGACTAGCTCATCGGAACCTGGCAGCTCCTGTGATGGACGGTATATTGGAGAGCTGCTTTTCATGCCTTCAGTGGTTTTCATGATCTTCACCACTTTTCCGGTCTCAATGGTGCTAAGGCCCAGCATGTCGAGTGAAGATAGAAATGTTTTGTAAGCGTCTTCTGGGCTTAGTTTTTCTGGGGCTATGATCTTAATCTTTCCCTTAACTTTCTGATCCCAGATAAAGTTTTTTTTGGTCCAGCGTGCAACTTCATCGGCAATGACTTGGATATCAGTCATTTCCGGGTAGTGGATGCTTACAAGATTCTTTTTGGGGCTTTTCTTTTTCGGGGTAGGAATAGCCTTTTCAGCTTGTGATTCAGCCTGGGGTTCTTCCTTTGAAATTGGGCCAATAGGCTCTGCTGGTGGTAAGTCCGCAGCATGAGCAGATTCGTTTCTAAGATTCCCACAGAGGATTAACAGTGCAAGGCTCAAAAATATTATCAAGTTCTTCACCATGCTGGTGAGCTTGCAGCACAAAATATGACCTCCAGAAGATGGATAAGGCAATCAGCCTGCTAATCGGTTTGACAACCGTTTATTTAATGCGAGCATGCAAGGTTTTGGGTGTTTTTCCTTGCCTTAAGACACGAATGGTGATGTCACGCTCGTCAAGCAGAGCTTGGTATAAGGCGAAGCCTTGCTCGGCTTCCATGACCGTATCGTTTACTTGGGTGATCACATCACCATTTTGCAAGCCAATCTTGTCGAGAAGAGTATTTTTTTGAATTGCAAAAATTTTAAACCCATTCACCCGGTTTTCTACTGTGTTAGGCACCAGCCTTGCAGATTGAATGATCTTCCCGAAACCATCTCCTAACTCGCTCTCCACAAATGAAGCCTGTAAAAGGACACTTCCCCCTTCAACCTCTTCCACAGCCGGAGAGTTGTCTCTATTTTCATCAAATAGAGAGCCCCTGTCGCTTTCAGCGACCTTAATCTCAAGGCATTCTTTATTGCCAGAATTGTTTATGATTACCCGGTTGCGCTCAATACTGACGATCAGAGCATCGTCCATTCCAATGATGGCATCACCAGCTTTATAGATATCGGCCTCATCGAAGCCTGCCTCTTTTATGGTGGCCATTGAGTTTTTTTCGATCCCCAAGAAGATTGTCCCAATTAGGCTGAGCTTAAGCTTGCTTGGGACACAGGGGGCGGATTCATCAAAATCCTCTTTTTTCTTTTCCACAGCAGCTTGTTCTGCTTTGCTCGACTCGTCGGGAAGCTCTCCATCTAGATTGAATAGATTACGCTCGAGGATTTGTTTTTTCACGCTGTGAAAATTTGGCCTTCCTTGCAGGTTAACGGGCGGTGCAGAGACCGCAGCTTTCGATATTTTGTATTTGCCAACTGAATCCATGATAAAGGGAATCATAAAAGCGCCAACGGCACTAGCACTGATATAAGACGTGAACAGAACGCCAGAAGATATCATGGCATGTTTCATGAAGCCTTCTAAGGACTTTCCCAGGCCTCCTGAACGTCTGCTGCTTTTTGGGTCTAATAGTGCTTTAAATTTTTCAAACATGGATCTACCGAACCTGTAAGTTTATAGTTTGGACAACCCCACCTCTTTCAAGTCTTACCTCCAAATCATTTTCCCCACGCAGTGAGTTGAGTAGCTTGATCGCTTGGGCCGTATCGACAAGGGAAACCCCATTGATTTCTTTAACAACATCGCCGTTCTGGAGCCCTGCTTTTTGATAGATAGAGTCCTCGCGAATTCGAGTTAGCCTGAATCCACTTAACTCTCCTCCTACCAGGTGAGGCTCTGCTTTGGCATCTTGAAGAATCTTGGCAAAATCTGAAGTAAGCAGTTTTCGGCGAAAATCCGAAGACATGGTGATGGCATTGCCTTGGCGTTCAAAGCCTTCTTCCTTATAAGCCTCGGGAGGAGGTTCGGTAGCATATATTTTTTTAGAAGCAGGTCTAGCAGACCCAGAAGATTTCTTTCGACGTTTGCTGACGAGCTGCTTCCTTTCGAGCTCGATGTACTCCCGGTGATCGCCGCGATCTATGATAACCTTCTCTCGATGGATCTCGATGATTTTTGCGTTCTGGGTCAGCAAGTCACCTACAAAAAAACTGTTCTGGTTTCGTTTAGAGGTGTTCTCGATCAGTGCGATGCCTGAGTATGGGTCTCCACCGTATATAGTGCCCAGAAGTTTTAGGGGAAGGGTGGATTTTATGGCCTTTGTTCCTGAGTAAACCTGCTGCTCTGCAGCGGGCTCTACAGCGTCTTCCTCGCCTGTTTTACCTTCTTTATTGAATAGGTTCCTGCCGACAATCTCATCGATTCCCTGGTTGCCTAAACTTGGCTTAGGTTTTTGAATGGGAGCCACATTACGAGCCTTTGGAACGATCTCAAGGTCTTTTTTATCCGGAAATAACAGATGGTTGGATAAAAGGCTAACGCCGGTAGCTCCGAGGAAGCCGATAGCAACAGATCCAAACATCCCTTTCCAGGGAAGCTTTTTTGCTTTATCAAGCTCTATCAGAATGGCGTTGAGGTTAAGCATAGCTTGTCCTTGAGTTTGCTGGTCATCCACAAATATGGTGGCTGCAATTTATCTTTTCGCATTTTTTTTGAGCAGTTTTTGCCCCTCTTTACCTTCGAGTAATTGCTTGATCCGATTTGCTGCTTCATCGTTGGTTGCAAAACTATCGTTAAAGCATAGATGAGAGTGCTCAAAACCCTCACGTCTGTCCTGCAATTGGCTCGTCAGTCTATCCACTAAAAGCTGCTCTCGTTCACTGGTGTCTGCGACACCTGCTATATCGGATAGAAGAGGGCGTTTCTTCAGCTCCTCTGGGTGGGAAGCAAAGCGCTTAGCAATGGCATTAGGGGAAACCTGTAGCCAAACTGTGACTCCAAGGCCATCGATCAATTCCCAGTTTTGCTCTGCTTGCATGGCCCCACCGCCCAGTGATATGACTTGGCTGACTGCTGATTTGATGGATGAAAGGGCTTCGGTTTCTTTTTTTCTGAAATAGGCTTCCCCGTGATCCTTAAATATTCTTGGGATGGTTTTTTTTTCTGATTTTTCGATCCAGTCGTCTAAATCCAGGTATCCGAACCCTAATCGCCGAGCGAGTTGCTTTCCAATTGCTGTTTTTCCGCTGCCGCAAATACCTGTTAATATGATGTTTTTGAAGTTCTTTGGTAATCTTTCGGACTTTTCTTTGCCATATAATATCATTTTGCTTTCTTAATTTGCTAAGACCTCGGCATAATTGGCCAGAGGAAACGAAGTTATTCGAAGAGCCTATGGTTGGGAGCTTCAAATACAGCCCCAATTATATTTTAACCCAGCTTGGCTAAAAGGAAGATAAGAGCCCCCAGTCCAGCCTTATATTCGAAATTGGTTTGAATGAGAATAAATTTTTCTGCTTTAATGCAACAAAGACGGCTAGCTAAGGAATAGGCAGTATCATGTTGATAACGGAATCAAAACTTGAAGATCGCATCGAGTGGACGGTTGATGATCCAAATCATGGCAATTCATTGGGCTTGAAAATTTATCAAAGGTTTCATGAGTTGCTCAGTAATGTAGAGGAAGAATGCCGCAAAAGCATTTTTGGTCCCACGGACCAGAAACACCAAACTCGCTTGTTGGTGATCAAGGCAAAGCAAGCCGGTAGCCGGAATAACCCTATCTGGATTGCTGGAGGGAACCTGAGAGAACTGGCTAAGCTAAGCAAGGAGGAGGTGAGGAATTATGCTCAGAATTATAGCCTGCTTTGTAGGAGGCTGATGGAGTTGCCGATACCAGTCTTCTTCGCTATGGATGGTCAGGTGATAGGTGGAGGAGTCGAGCTGGCTTTATTTGGGGATGTTCGGTTTGCTACAGCAGGGACTACGTTTGCCTTCAAGCAGCTCAAGGTGGGGCTTTCCCTGGGTTATGGCAGCTCTGGCCGCTTGGTGCAATTGCTTGGCCCAGGGTCTGCCATGGACTATATGCTGTCGCAGAGGGTGCTTGATGCAGGTGAGCTACTTGCAAAGGGCTTGATACAGAAAAAAGTCACAGGAGCAGCCGAGCTGGAGGAAGCCATAGCAGAATTTAGTGCAAACCTTGCTCAAATAGAGCCTCTAGCAGTTGCAATGCAAAAGCGTATGATCAATCGCCACTGCCTATCCGCCAAAGAGCAGCTTGAACAAGACCTCGATGATTTTGCGAGCCTTTGGAAAAACCCAAGTCATGTGCGGTTTCTGGAACAATTTTTAAAGGATGAGCCTCATGAAAAAAGGTGATTCTGTGATCCTTTGTAAAGGCTCACCAGAGACTAAAAAACCCGATGATAAACAAAGCTTTTATTGCTATAGCTGGACTAAAAAGCAAAGTTTGCAAACTTACTTGCAAGGTGAAAATCACCTTAGCATCGTTTGGCCAGAAAGTCAGGGACTGCCTGAATCCCAATGCAGTTATGATGGTATTCAACGTAGGGTGGAGGTCGTGCAGACTGGTGACCATTGGGTTTTGCTAAATCTAGATTTTGTTCACGAAGGCTTAAAACTTCTTGCTTATGCAAGCGATGAACGCCAGCCTCCCCTAGCTCTCTGCTCTGATCAAAGTTACCATCACCTATTACTACTTCCCTTGTTGGGGCTGTTGGGTCAAAAATGGTGTGACGGAATTTGTGGGCATACCCATAGTGGTGGTGTGGTCAGCACCATGCTTGCCCCAGGAGCGGCTGGGTCCATAAAGATTCTCCCAGATTTTTTTAGTCAAGCTCTAGAAGGGCAAGCTGAACTCAAGCTTGAAAGCTTAATGCATCACTATGCGAGCCCTGAGTATTTGCGGCAATCCTTGGTGGTGGCGATTAATTACCAATTTAAGCCGTCTTTTGAGAACTCTTTCAATGTTTTGGTGGACTCCTTTGACCTCAAAGATGCCGTTGGCATTCTGCTGCTTAGGCAAGCGTACCTTGAGGCAAAGGTTTATTTACACTCAAGAGAAGAGTTTAAGGTCTGGCCAAAAGGATGGAAGCATCTTGTGAATTGCCTTGGAATGGAATTCAAACCTGAATACGATCAAGCAAAGGCTTTTTCAGTAAAAAAACTGACTGAGCACCTAAGGGGGGCAATGCTGCAAGATTTGGCGAACCATATGAATGAACCGTCCCAAATCCTTGCAGGTATAATTCGTTAACATCTAGACATTAAATCGAAATTCCATAATATCCCCGTCGACAACTGTATATTCTTTACCCTCGATACGGATGAGTCCTTGCTCCTTAAGCTTGGCTTTATTACCAGCCTTTAGAAGGTCGGATACGGTAAATACTTCTGCGCAGATGAAGCCCCGTTCAAAATCCGAGTGGATCACGCCTGCAGCACCTGGTGCTTTCGTGCCTTTTTGGATGGTCCAAGCCCTTATCTCTTTCTCCCCAGCAGTAAAGTAGCTTTGGAGTCCAAGCATTTTGTAACCAGCCATGATCAGTCGGTTTAAACCGGGTTCACTCAAGCCCAGATCTTCGAGCATTTCATTCTTCTCTTCTAGCTCAAGCTGGCTAAGCTCTTCTTCTATTTTGCCAGAGACAATGACGACCTCGGCACCTTCTTTCGCAGCAAACTCTCTCACACTTTTCGTGTAATCATTGTCTTTGCTACCATCGGCCATATCTTCATCGACGTTGCAAACATAGAGCACTTTTTTAGCAGTGATTAGATGCATATCTCTAAATGCGAGGGATACTTCTTGAACATCGCCAACAAACTCGTCGAGGGGAAATGTTCTGGCCGGCTGTAGGGCTTGAAGGTGGTCAGCTAATTTTTCGATCATAGCGATGATTGCTGGTATTTCCTTCTTTCCTGTTTTTTGCAGCTTCCTGTACCTGGTGAGGCTAGACTCAACGGTTTCGTTATCTGCAAAAATTAACTCGGTCTGAATAATTTCGATATCTCTTACTGGGTCGACTCCACCTTCAACATGGGTAATGTCACCCGAGTCGAAACATCTGACCACATGAGCAATGGCATCTGTAGATCGAATGTGTCCAAGAAACTTGTTACCTAGACCCTCTCCCCGAGAGGCTCCTTTTACCAAACCTGCAATATCGACAAATTCCATTGAGGAGGGAATGACCTTTTGTGCTGGAACGCAACTCTCGATTTCCTTGAGCCGGTGATCAGGAACATCCACTCTCCCCACATTAGGGTCGATGGTGCAGAAAGGGTAATTTTCTGAAGCAGCTCCAGCTGCAGTTAGAGCATTGAAAATAGTTGACTTGCCTACATTTGGTAAGCCCACGATACCACATTTAAATCCCATGAACATTTAACTCCGCATGTTTATATATTGAAGAGGGAGGTCAAGGTTAGAGCTTTTCAGCATTGCAATGACAGCTTGCAAGTCATCGATTTTTTTTCCTGACACTCGAACCTGTTGGTCTTGAATCTGAGGTTGAACTTTTATCTTAGATTCTTTGATTGCCTTAGTTATTTTCTTGGCGTTTTCCTTATCGATCCCGGAACGCAAGGCCACATCCTGCCTTATAAGATTCCCACCGGCTTCTTTTTCATCTCCGTAGTTTAGAACCCTACAGTCAATGTTTCGTTTTGCAAATTTCCCCTCAAGAAGCTGATGAATCGATCTCAGTTTCATTTCATCGTCTGCAACAATTTTAATTTGTTTGTTTTCTTTATCTAATTCTATGCTGGAGCTAGACCCACGGAAATCAAATCGCCCTCGAATCTCCTTGCTGGTTTGATTAACAGCGTTGTCGACCTCCTGCATATTTACTTCGCAAACGATATCGAAAGATGGCATAATATCTCCTATGATTAAGGCTTATCTTTCTTAGGTATTCTATACGGCACACAGGGAATCTTTTAAACTTAATTGGAAAATGATGGATATTACCAATTTTAATTCCCCTCATCTTATCATTATTTTCTTAATATCAAGCTACCTTGGGATTGCTCCTCCAACCCTAAAAGCAGCCGGTAAACCGTCACCTTCGACGCGGGAGAACATACAGCAGAGTAATCGTAGCTTTAAGAAATGTCGTTCTGATGCTCTAACCTTAATGAAAGATGGAAAACTCTCCCCTAAACGACTAAAACGTAGACTGGTAGGTTGCAAAGAGAAGTTTCCTGGAGCTAGCCTTTATATCAGTTGTAAAAAAAAAGCACTAAAAACCTTTAAGGGCAAAAAAAGTAAACTTAAAGAAAAAATTTTAGAATGTAAACAACTCTTAGTGGGTACAACTTTCGAGCCTGACAAGCCAATTCCGTTTATGTTGCATAAATCCCAGTATTTTTTTGCAGGCATTGGCTTCAATAAGCCCCTTTCTTTGCGGGAGCTTAAGCTTCCCAACTTTGACTGCAGTAAAGTTAGGCCCGCAGTGAAAAAGCCTCAAAACGCCGAGTTCTTCCTTTTTGGAAACCACCCTCAAATGTTTAAGGCTTTTAGCCGTGCGAACCCGAAGAAAATATCAAGAAAATTGGGCCTTCCTAGGTCAATTCCTCCAGATGGCCACTATGTGGATAACCTTGGGAAAGTATTTGGAGACATTAGGACTAAAAAGGCGACGATATTTTTTCCCAGTGCGAGCTGTGTCTTTAGTGGGCAGCTTGGGCCTAATTTTACGGGCTTAAGTGTCTATTATCTCGTTGACTCAAGCAGGCAATTGTTACTGCCATATTTTTCAATCGCTTTCTATCACCCCAACTTTTCAGCATTAAGCAAGGGCCAAATGGGGCAGGAGCTAGAGAAAATGTTTGCTGAAAATGGAGAGAAAGAGCATAAATTAAGTTCGATTAGCGAACAGATTGACGTGGTCGCCTCTGCAGAAATCAAAGAGTTTGATGAGGAGGGCGATCCCAGGAATCTTTGCGCTCAACCCCGCAGCCATAGGTTTATTTCAGTGCTTAAGGGGCGTGAAAATGAGAAAAACAAAATAGAGTATGTAATTATGGCAAATATTAAGAATTTATGTAGTTTTGGCGATAAGGTGACCCGCCCCTTCCGATAAAGCTGAATGAGTAAGCCTTCCCATATTTTTTGATTAGTTGTAAAAGTTCATCATGAAAAGGATACCCCAACTCTCTTAGGAAGTGACTCATCATGCCTGGTATCGAGGATGTCAAGAACCGTATTCTCAAAAAAATTCCACTAGAAACATTGGTCGGTGAGTTTGTAAACCTCACAAAGAAGGCTGGCCGCTATGCTGCATGTTGCCCTTTTCATGAAGAAAAAACTCCTAGCTTTTACTTATATGACGATCACTACCACTGCTTTGGCTGTGGAGCCCATGGAGATGTGATCTCCTTCGTTCAATCCCATCAGGGCCTTGGTTTTATTGATGCTTTAAAATGGCTAGCAAATAAATATAGCATCCCTATGCCAGAGCTTGAGCGCAACTCTCGTGATTTTAAGGAATGGAAGAAGAATGCCAAGCTAGGAAAAATTTTGCTTGAAGCCCAAGAGTATTTTGTGGCCAACCTCAACGGGCCTCAAGGGCAGGTTGCCCGCGAATACCTTTTAAGCCGAGGCTTTGCAATAGAGAGCTGGAGTGAAATTGGTTTCGGCTATGCAGCTGATTCCAGCCAAGAACTGATCTCAGAGTTGCAGGGCCGAGGTTACGGTGTCGCAGAGCTAGAGTCTGTCTCCTTAGCAAGTGTTTTTCAGGGACGCTCCTACGACTTTTTCCGACATAGATTAACGATCCCGATTAGAGACACTCACGGACGTCTGATTGCCTTTGGCGGCAGAGCACTAGGGCAACAACAGCAAAAATATAAAAATAGTCGCTATGATAAAAGTTCGACTCTTTTCGCTATGGATAAAGCGCGTAAAGAAATGCGGTCGAAATTTAGAGCGATTGTCGTAGAAGGCTATTTGGATGCTTTGAAAATGCACCAATACGGGTTTGGTGAGACTGTGGCTTGCCAAGGCACAGCCCTAACTAGGGACCATATGCGCAGCCTTAAGTCGGCCACCGGTATGGTTTATCTACTGTTTGATGGAGACCAGGCAGGACGTAATGCATCCCTTAAGCTCGTTGCCGACAGCCTTGACCACTCGGAATTACAGTTTCGTGTGGCAATGCTGCCTATGGGTGAGGATCCCGATAGCTTTTTGCGTGAGCATGGTAAAGAGGCCCTTGACGAAGTGTTTTCAAAGGCACAAGAGTTAATAGACTTCGCGATCACCCAAAAGCTCCAGCAGAGTCATAGCGGTGCAATTCCAAGCCTCATCAACAAAGAATTTGTTCCTTGGCTGTCAAATGTTCGCGACCCTATCCAAAGAAGTTTTTTAATCGAAAAAGTTTCGCGTTTGACAGGGGTAGAATCCCGCCTTATTTCCAACGCTGTCGCAGGAAAAGAGTGGCAGGAAGAAAAGCAGCTTGAAGCGAAAGAGCCGCCAAGCGACGAAAAATCGCCACAGAAAGCTGGCCAACAAGCGAACGATGATCCGCTTAGCATGGCGTCATCACCTCTAAGCAATCTTGCTTTCGAGTTTTTTGGGCATTTATTCTATTCACGACCTGAAGAGCAAATTGACTACGAGGTGGTGGAATCGTTTCTTGAAAATTCTCTGGAAGTGGATGAATTATGGCATTTTTTTGCAAAGGAGATGATTGCTTGTCTGAAAAAGGGGCTTAGTCCTTTTGAACAAGATCAAGGTTATTGGGTCAGTTCTCAAGCATCCCAAGTCATAGAATTCACCTCCAAATTGAAGCAATTAAAGTTGGCATTCAAATTGAATAATAGAAAAAAAATGCTCGAACGCTTGATGTTGCTTGATAGACAAAATAAGATAAAGAATACAATAACTTCAATCAAAGACAGTATGGTCATTGCGCAGTCTGGCTCAGCCGAAGGAAATGGTGAATGGAAACGCCTTGGACAACACTTCCTTCGAGCGCACCAGGAATTACGAAGAGTGCAAAAAGAACTTGAAAATACCAAGTAAAAATTTCTCCTCTTTTGTTTTGCCGCAAAGTTCCTACAAGGTGATTGGAGTTGCTTTGTGGAGCAAGTAAATGCCCTCTTGGGAGCTTTGTGTTCTATTCTTTTTTCTTTTAAAACTCTTTAAGACGCACCTAACTTGCTCGTAGATTTATCAGGAATGGAATTTTCATAACCCCTCTATGACAGGTTCAAAACTTATGAATGATAAGCAAAACAATCATGATGGGCAATCTGGTGACGAAAAATCGAATAAAAATTCAGTGGGTACGGAAAAAAAATCTAAAAGTCTTAAGCAAGCTAGCAAAGAAAAATCCAAGACTGATGTAAACTCAAAGGCAGAAAAAGCCAAAAGCACCAAGAAAAAGAACACGAAAAAAGCTACTAAACGTGGAGCTTCAAGCAGTAAAAAGAAGCAGACAAAGTCAGCAAAGGAAGGCGCGGAAAAAGAGAAAGGGAAACTTGACCTCTATAAAATCGTAGCTAGTTTGAAGGAAAAGGCCGAAAAAAATGACAATATTGTAACTTTCAAAGATATTAAAAACGCAATTCCTTCGAAAAAAATTGATTCCGCCATTGTTGATAGTGTCACCATCGCTCTTGGCGAGGTTGATGTTGAAGTGGTCGATAGCTCTAACAAAATGGATGAAACTATCTTAGTTGATGATGATGCTATCATGGCAGATTCAGAGTCAGCTGATGATATGCAATCTGATGATTCTGATGATGACTCTGAAAACTTAAAAGAAAATGACGATGAAGAAATATCTGCCCATGAGGAAGAAGACGACGAGGATAGTGCAAGCAAAGAGGCTAAAAAAATAGCCGACAATAATTTGGGTCGATCAAATGATCCTGTGCGAATCTACCTAAGAAAAATGGGTAGTGTGGCATTACTCTCTCGTGAGGGAGAGGTGGTGATTGCTAAAAAAATCGAAGCTGCTGAAAATAATATTCTGGGAAAACTACTCGATATTAAAGTTGGGCTCGATACGGTATACAACACCGCGAAAAAGTTTGTTGACGGTGAAATTCGAATGAAAAGCTGGATAAAAGGCTTTGATGATGATGAGGCTTCAAATAATGAAGAGGTGCATGAAGAAAAGGTAAGGATGGCAACTGAGGAGTTTTTGAAGCTCTATGAAGAGTACACAAAGCTGCAAAAGAAAAAATCAAATTCAGCGAAGCATTTGGAGTCATTGGGAGAGAGCAAACAAAACATGTTTGCTTCGTTGAAGGAGCTTAATATCAATCGTAGGCTTATGGTTCTTGCTGTGAATTCATTGGCAACGTTCGCTAATGCTATGCGTGAAGCGAAACAAGACATGAGCTACTATGCGAAGAGGATGAAAACCAATACGGATCAACTGACAAAACATATCGTAGAGAACCCGAATACCCCTTTTGGCATAGCTACCGAGCGTGAGTGGGCCAGGGTGTTGCGTAATTATCAAGCAGCCCTAGAAACTCTGGATCGGTGTCATAAAGAAACGGGCATGGAAACTGACGAGCTTGAAAAAACCTTCTCTGAGCTAGTTCAGATGCAAAATGATACCGAGAATGCTAAAAGAGAACTGGTTGAAGCGAATTTACGTTTGGTTGTGTCTATAGCTAAAAAATATACAAACCGAGGCCTTCAATTTCTTGATCTTATTCAGGAAGGTAACATTGGCTTGATGAAGGCAGTTGAAAAGTTTGAGTATCGTAGAGGGTACAAGTTTTCTACTTACGCCACCTGGTGGATTAGGCAAGCGATTACCCGTGCAATTGCTGATCAAGCACGAACAATCCGGATACCGGTCCATATGATTGAGACGATCAATAAACTGATTCGAACCAGCCGTTACCTCGTTCAGGAAATGGGTAGGGAACCCACCCCAGAAGAAATTGCGGCTAGGATGGAGATGTCTTTAGATAAAGTCCGTAAGGTTCTAAAGATAGCGATTGAACCAATTTCTCTCGAAACCCCGATTGGAGAGGAAGAAGACAATCATATTGGCGACTTCCTTGAGGATAAGTCGACTTTTTCGCCATCGGAGAATGTTATCTCGGGTTCCTTAGGAGAGCAAACGCTCAAAGCGCTAGCCACACTCACTCCACGTGAGGAAAAGGTCTTGAGAATGAGGTTTGGCATTGGTGAAAGAAGTGACCATACCTTAGAGGAGGTTGGCCAAAACTTCGATGTAACCCGCGAAAGAATCAGGCAGATAGAGGCAAAAGCCCTGAGAAAGCTTAGGCATCCATCCAGGAGTAAAAAGCTTAGGGCATTTATCGAATCTTAACGCCAAACTAAAATACTTGATTTTCGGAGCGTCAAAAGGTAAGAATGGTTCGTCTTCGGAAGTAGACATTTCTTGGGTCCATAGCTCAGTTGGTTAGAGCAGGGTGCTCATAACTCCAAGGTCCCTGGTTCAAGTCCAGGTGGACCCACCACTTCCACCCCTCCCTACTTTTCAATTAAGAATTTTTTAAGAAAGCCAATTTAGGCGTTACTGAGTCTCTACCAGTTCCCCAATACAAGATATTGGCATGTATACCCATTGGTAAGGCCCTGCACTATGACACTCAAGCACTCCTGAAGCAGGATCATTTTCATGACCGTCCAGACGATATTGGCATTTTCCACGCGAGCCCTGAGGGCTGTCAGCACCTAAAAGAACGTTGTTGGTAGGCAGTGAATAAGCATTGCGGGGGTGCATTTGCCATGTGGATTCAATCGTGTTGGGATCTTCTTCTATTTCATCCGGAACTGTTTTAGTACCCGTTTGCTCTTCCTGTTCTTTTTTGGCTTTTGCCTTAGCAATCTTAGCGAAACTACTCGCGAACTCGCTCTGCTGCACATATAGATTGGGTTTTCCCCTTTTGGGTTGTGCTACAAGTCTATCGCTTGCTGGTATTCTGATCGTCCAATCTCCTTGATAGAAAAAAGACAAAATAATTTGGCGGTCTGTTTTGCTTCTCTTTTTTACCCTACAGGATTTAACGACCAAATCTCGCGAAGGGCCCGGCCAAACCATCTTATGATCGACCACTCGGCCTATTCTATATGAGGTTTTCCAGGTCATCTGTGTTCCGAAGTCATTTGGCCCGGTAATAATCGTCCATGTGATTTCTCCCTTTCCGTTAATATCTGCAAGCTTAAAGGGAACTTTTTTTGCAGAGCAAACACGATAGCCAGGCCTATTGGGGTTAACCCTAATGGTGAAGCAATGACCCTTTGGTGGGCTTACTGTGATATACCCCTTCATTAGATGGGGCTTGTTTAAATACTTTCTTTCTCGAATCTCATGAGGGTCGATTTCAACGGTCTGCCGATAGCTTGGTTTAAAATATGAGCTGAGCACTCTTCGCCTAGCTGCACTGGGCACTGCATCATCAAACAAAGAGTTACTTGATATGAGGATAGCTTGAGCGAGCAATAATCGCATTGGTGAAGTCCATCATATAAATGTCGCTAGTATTTTTTACTGTATACAGAATCAGCTTTCCTTGAGGGTGCCAGATAGGCCACATTTCGTCGCTGTGCTGTGAATGAGTGATCCATCGACTTTGACCTTTGCTGTTACTGACACGTAAGTCATAGCGACTAACCACTTTCCCAAGCATTCGAGCGCCAGAATAAACCAATATTTTCTTGCTTGGATGCCAATGGGGGTGCTTTCCATAGCCGAGAATCTTGGGCTCGGTTCCCTCATGGCTTACATAGAGAAGGCCCTTTTTAGTGTTCCAGGCAATGCTTCGCCCATCAGGTGAAATGGCAAAGGCTTCGATCGGACTTCCATCATCTTCCAATTTTGACATGATGCTGACCCCTTTTAGCATCCATAAGACGCCATTTTGAGTCACGCACCAATGACCTTTTTGTGAACGGATGAATAACTGCCATTTAGCGAGTCGGCTTCCAGGGTATACGATTTGATGAACATGTAGCTTTGTTGATGACATGGTTCTGATTTTAAGATCCATAGGGTCTAAGGTAATGTACCCTGTAGGTTTTGAAATTCTCTCGATTTCAATGCTTTTTCTTAGCCTACTATCATAGGCCTTGATCGTGCTTTCGACTCCTGAGGAGCCCTGTTTTTGCTTAAGCTCTCGATAAAAAAGCCGGTAGCCATGAGGTGCCCAGAAAAATGAAGAGCCCACTTGAGCCTTGCTGACTAAAAATATCTTCTTATTTTTTATCTCTAAAATTTTAAGGGACTTTTTTTTGTTAAGAGTTTGCTCTATATAAGCTAGGTAAGCAGCTTTAGGTGAGATACGTAGATGACTGATTTGATTTTTAAAGCGAAAGATGGGAGTGCTTTTACTTTTTCTGGCTTCGCTTACACTTGATGACCCAAAGAAAATGATCATAAGAAAGGGAATAAACCATCTAAGATTGTTCATCAGCAATTCCTAGTTGAAAGCAATGCACTTATTTACATGATATTATACCTATTACAAAGGCATCTTAGAAAATTTTTTCTCAAGTTTTGTCTTGATATTACGATATGTTTTCTGGGTCTGCTTATCTAGAGTGGTGACAATGTAGCTTGTGAGGATATATAACTTATGAATATTAATCATAATCTAATGGTTTTAACCATTTTCATTGCCTCCTTTATGTACCAACCAGGCTCATTGTTTGCTTTGGGTTCTCATGAAGCCAATCAAGAAATTATTTCCCAGCAAAACCATGGTCAAATGATACTCCTTGCTCAAAAATCCCGTAAAAAGCGTCTTTCAGCTGAGGGTAAAATCAGAAAGACTGGCGATAAAACTGTGATTGACTTTGAGTCTGTCGACATTGTTGGTGACCGTCGTACTCCAATTGGTTCGATGATTAACCAAAGTAGAGCAGAGAAAGATTATGATTTTGTAAAGATCAGACTCAGGTGGCACCCTGAAATGAAAAAGTCTGCCTCCAGTTTAGATACTCAATAAGCCGTCAGAAAAGAAATCACTTCATCAATTTTTTTCAGTTCCTTCGGGGTTGCTTTTAAGTATCGTGCTAAAAGCCAACCGTGCCTGTCACCTATGTACACACTTGGTAACTCGGGGTTGTGGTACGACTTAAGTATGTCGTGAGAAGCAATAATTGCAGAATCAATCTTGAACGCTTTAGCGAACCCGAGCGCATCAGCTTTGAGGTCATGTGAAAAAATATAAGTAAATCGAGTATGCCTTTTGTTGTATTTTTTATCTAAATCTTGGATATATCCAATTAGTTGCTGGCACTGAACACACCAGGAGGCAATGAACACAATGACATCAAGCACACCTCGCTTTGGACTTTGTTTGATAGCTTTGCCATTTAGATCCTGACCTTCTATGGTTGGTAAAGGAACCCAGTTATGAACGTAGTGTCTGGTTTCAATAAAGCTATCAGCTTCGGAGCTTTTCACCTTCTGCTCTTTTTTCTCTTCAGCAAGTGCAATGACTCCATTTGTGCTAAAAAGGGTCGTTAGCAGAGCAAAAACTACAGTTTTTGGTAGGCATAACAAGAGATATTTCCTCCTTAATAACTATTGTACAATAGAAAAGATTGATGGAAATAAGAGCAAAAACCTGAGCTGGTATGGCTCAGACATTTCAAGGAAAATCATGGAAAGTAGCGAGACTGAAGAGAATCAGAAGCAAAAAATTGCCCAGCATTGGAGTTTTCCTTGGTCAATTATGGATGTTTTGATTGGAGGAAAGTCTTCAATTGATTTACTAGAACTAAGCATAGAGTCAGAGAAAGATGCACAACTTTTTTTAGAAAGCTACGGTTATTTTCCTGCTTCTGGCAAAGATAGGAAAAAAATGCATTCAGTTCTAGTTGAGTCATTGTATTTTATTGAAAAATTTCTTATGCCAAAAGAGTGGAGTCATGGTCTTGTTCCCCCTGATGAAGTTTTGCTTTGTGAAGATCCAACGAAACTCCTTCTTTACGCATCACCAAAGCGAAATGATAGCTCCCATGAAAGCAAAGTTAAGCAAGCTTGGGCCTGCGCGACTTTGAAAGTTATGCACACGATTTCTCACCTAGATGACCTTCATAGACTAAATAATATACAAGAAGCAAGGTCACAGATCATGGGGCGTTTTCAAAAAGCGTTGTTCCGAGATAAGGCTGGAAAGTTATGGTTTGGTGATGAAAAAAGTTATATCGAGTTAGCAAGGGTTGATTGGAAACCCTATAAATCACGTAATTCCATGATCCTAAAGCTGCTTCATAAGCCGGCAAACGTAGCCGAAACTATTTTTGACTTACTTGGGGTACGAATTATTACAAAAAATCTTAGCGAAACCCTGGTGGCTGTTAAGTTTTTACGGCAGTTTTATTTGGTAGATTTTGCAAATATTCATCCTTCTAGGTCTCGGAATAACTTAATCGATGTTGATCAATTTCATATGCATATTGAGACTTTGAAGCAGATGCTAATCAACGGAAACATTAATATTGAGGGTTTTGAAGGGATGGTCAAAAAACTAGATACCCCAGTAAATCTGAGAAAAAAGACGAGTAACCCCCATTCATCCAGTCACTACCGCTCGATTCAGTTAACCTGTCGGCAAAGGGTTCGTTACTTAGACCCCTATACAACCTGGCAAGAAAAACTAAACTATTATTTAAAGGAGCATAATATATCTTCCGAAAATAAGCAGGTCATCTCTGAGTTCTTGCACTTTGCATCTCATTGGAATCATGCAGAGAAACATAAGGAAATCTCGATTTTCTTCCCCTTTGAAGTTCAGATTATGGACGAGGAAGCCGCACACACCATTGAGCAAGGTGAGGCCTCTCATGATCGGTACAAGCGGGCTCAAATTAGGACAGCAAGAAGGAGGATTCTATCAAAAGTCTTAAACCTGTGATAGCTTACTCTATTACCTGTTGTTTTTGTAGGATAAATCAAGGGATTACTTGCCTAAACCTCATGAATTGATTACTCTCCACTTTTAGTATGCCGGTTTTAGTTCATTCCAAAAAAAACACAAGGCTAGCGTGTAAGCATATGAGAAAAAACAAAAATCAACAAAATGTGCTCGAAGCAAATGAAGCGAAACAGCTGGAACAGAAGTCAGGCTTTCCACTCTTGTTGCTGCCGAAGCAGGTTTTTTTTCCGGAGAATATCATTCCCATCACCTCCCTGAAAGGCCTAAGCCCGCGAGATTTGCAAAAGGCTAAAGCTGGCGCGTTGAGGTTCGGAGTGGTGACAGACTTGAGCCGGCCTAAAAAGAAACTCAAACAGATGTCAGGTTATGGAACGGAAGCAATGGTAACTGCCCTGATCAAATTGCCCAATGGAGAAATGGGAGCAATGATTAAGGGCCTTCGTCGCTTTATGATCCATAAAGCTGAGGAGAATAAGTATGGCTTAGCTGGTAAGGTAAGCTTTCTTGCCGATAAGGGTTATGAGCTAAAAGGAGAGCTTCCAGCTTTGCTCCAAGCATTTAAGGCTTTGGTGGTGAAGTTCTTAAAGTACCAGCCAAATATGAGTCAGGAAGCAGCAGCACAGATTTTTACGACTGATGATGCATCTCAGCTTAGTTTTCTAGTAGCGCCTCATTTATCACTCTCGGTGAAAGAAAAACTGAAACTTCTTTCTTGTTTTGATTTCGAGCAAAGGATCAAGAATCTTACCCAGATCCTTGGAAAAGAGATTGAGCTGCTTGGGCTATCGTCCCGTATCCAAGAGCGGGTAAAGGATGGGGTTCATGACAATATGCGCCGCAATTACCTGAGAGAGCAGATCCAAGTTATCAAAAAAGAACTAGGCGATTTGGGAGCCCCAGAAGGCGATGATATTGCAGCTTTGAAGCGTTCTCTTGAAAAACTGAAGCTCCCTGAAAAGGTTCTTGAAACGGCAAATCGAGAGATTGACCGACTTGCAATGATGCCTTCAGGCTCACCTGAGTATATGATCTCGTGGACATTCTTAAATTGGATTAAGGACCTTCCTTGGGGCCTTAAGGACGAAGAAGATAAAGCTGAACCAATTGACCTTAAAAAAGCTAATCAAATCCTTGATCAGCATCATTATGGCTTGCCCAAAATCAAGGAGAGAGTGTTGGAGTTTATTGCTCTTCTCCAGCATCGTGGTGAGGTTTCTGGTCAAATTCTTCTACTTTCAGGACCTCCGGGGGTAGGAAAGACTTCTTTGGGTAAATCAATAGCCTCTGCTCTCGATAGACCATTCGTAAGAGTTTCTTTAGGAGGGGTCAAGGATGAAGCCGAAATAAGGGGGCATCGTCGCACTTATATTGGTTCCATGCCTGGAAAAATCATTCAAGCAATGAAGGATGCAGGTACTTGCAAGCCAGTGATCCTTCTTGATGAGATCGACAAGGCTGGAAAAGATGGGATGAGAGACCTTTCCTCCGCACTGCTCGAAGTATTAGATCCTGAACAGAACCAGTCTTTTACTGATCATTACCTTGGCTTTCCATTTGATCTGTCTGAAGTGCTTTTTATTGCAACGGCAAACTCTCTAAGAGAATTAAGTGCTCCATTACTAGATCGGATGGAAGTTTTGGAGCTTTCGGGATACACCGAAAAAGAAAAAATCAACATTGCGAACCGTCATTTGCTTCCACAAATTCGCGATGACTTTTCATTGAGTGAAAAGAATTTCAATTTGGAACAGACCGTTTTACCTTTGATTATCCGTTACTACACTCGGGAAGCCGGTGTGCGCCAGCTAGGGAGAAGCTTAAGCACAATTGGTCGCAAGGTGGTTAGGGGAATTGTTGAAAACCCAGGGTCGACTAGTGATGCTACCGTGAAGTCAAAGGACTTAGTCAGTTACCTAGGGAACCCAAAGTATTTCGCTGAGCCAATCGAAAAGAATGTGCCTCCAGGAGTTGCTATAGGATTAGCTTACACCACAGTCGGAGGGGATATTCTCTATATTGAATCGAGAAAAAATGAATCCAAAAACTCTGGTGGTAGCCTTGTGCTAACAGGTAGCCTTGGAAAGGTTATGCAGGAGAGTGCTCAGACGGTATTCTCTTTTCTCCTCTCTCATGCTGAGTTTCTTGGAATTGACCGTAAAGAAGTGCTTGATAATAAGGTGCATATTCATCTTCCTGATGGAGCGACCCCTAAAGATGGTCCGAGTGCAGGGGTAGCGCTTTTATGTGCTGTTGCTAGTTTATTTAATGGTAGGAGTGTAAGAGCTTCCTTGGCTATGACAGGGGAGATAACTCTGAGAGGACAAGTCTTGCCTGTTGGGGGCATCAAGGAAAAGCTTCTTGCTGCACATCGTTACGGTCGCAAAGAAGTGATCATTCCAGCAGCGAACTGGATGGACCTTGAGGAAATTCCTGATGAAGTATTAGGTGACCTTAAGCTGTTTCCAGTTCAGACAATGGTTGAAGTATTGCTGATAGCTCATCTGATAGAGCCAGCAAGTGAAGAAGCAGCCCCATCTCCGAAGATTTTTGAAAGAAATAAACTTAGGAATCAATTTTCATTTCCTGAGATGCCTGCAGATTCCAGCTGGCAGTACCAATAGGGAACAGAGGATGAAGCTCGTTTACGCAGATTTTAATGCAACCTACCCATGCTCTGATACCCACCTTGATATGGTTGCTCGGGTGATGAAGAAAACTCAAGGTAATCCTTCTAGCATTCACCATTTTGGTCGAGAAGCTAAGCTGATGTTGGAAGAAGCAAGGGGGCAGGTAGCGAGCTTATTTGGAGCTACTAGGCAGTCCCTTCTTTTTACATCTGGTGCAACCGAGGCTAATAATTTAGCCATTCAGGGTTATTTTAAGCGTTTTAGTAAAGATCCTAAGGCTACTGACAAACCTCATATGATTATCACAGCCGGGGAGCATCCATCGATCACCCAGCCTGCTGAGTGGCTGAGAGACCTTGGTGTGATAAGCCTGACACAGGTCCCTTTGACTTGCGAGGGTACGGTTGATAAGGATGCCTTGTTGGCAGCAATTACTGATAGCACAGTGTTTGTGAGCATCATTTATGCCAGCAATGAAACAGGCATCATTAATCTTGCAGAAGAACTCACTAAAGAAATAAAGCAGAAAAAGCCTTCAATCCATGTGCATATGGATGCGGTCCAAGCTTTAGGAAAGCTAGACACCTCTTGGATTGGTTCGTCGCAACTAGACAGTGCGTCAGCATCTGCTCACAAAATTGGTGGGCTCAAAGGAATAGGGTGCCTCTACTTAAAGCCTGGCTCAGCATTGGATGCCCTGGTCGTGGGTGGAGGGCAGGAGCAGAGGCTTAGGTCTGGAACTGAAAATATGCCGGGCTTAGTCTCTTTTGGACTACGTGCCCGAGAAATCTTAGCTAGCCCCGATTGGCTGCAAGGCTGTAGAAAAGTGCGTGATCACTTTGTAGAACAGCTCAAACAAATCCCAGGTGCTTGTATTCATGGGGATTTGGCTCATAGTTTGCCTAATACGGTAAATTTTCATATCGAGAGCCTAGGGGGAGATGTTTTGATGCTGCAATTTGATATGAACGGAGTAGCCGTTTCAAGCGGTAGTGCCTGCTCTTCTGGGGTTGGCTCACCTAGTCCTGTTCTCTTGGGGATGGGTTACTCTGAATGGGTTGCCCTCAACTCGGTTAGGGTTAGTTTTGGGGCAGGTAGCACCGTTGATGACTCAGAGCACATACTTGCTGTAATCAAGCAAGCTGTGGGAGGCTCATAGTCATCAACGGTAGCCATGGACTTGACCTACTCTCACCGAAGTAAGAATAGTTTACAAAGAAATTGAATAGATAGTTTAATGACAGGAACCTCACCGCGATTACAGCGCCGCTTGAAAATCCAACTTCCTCCTCTAGTATTTGGAATTTTTCAAGTAATTGACACATCGCACAAGCTTCCCAGTGTGAAAAGTATTTTTTAATTGCTAATATGGAGCATTCTTTCCAAAATACTTATTGCATGCAGCCATACTTTGTTTATCAATTTCAAAAACAGGATTCGGTGGTATGTAAAAAAACTTTAAATTAAATTCACATGAACTTTATTTAGTTTTATAATTGTAGAGAGTTGAAAGTCGTTTCTCTATTTCTTTTCCATCTGGGGTGCGCTTATGTATGAAATTTCCACAATGCTAGAAGATGTAAAGTCATGGTGCGAAGAAGTTGGAGCCTATCAAGTAGAGCTATTTCGCAGTAATGATTTAGACATTAAGACCAAGTCATCAGAGTCTGATTTGGTCACGAAAGTCGATAAACAGTCTGAAAAGATGATCCTTGCTCATATTGAGTCCAAGTATCCTAAATCAAAAATCATCGCAGAAGAGTCCGGAGTGAGTGGTGTAGACTCAGAGTTTACTTGGGTGATCGACCCACTTGATGGAACCAATAACTTTGCTAGTGGCCTGCCTATTTTTGCGATTTCTATAGGCCTTTATCAGAATGGTAGCCCTGTATTAGGTGTTGTATATGCTCCTTATCTGAAGGAAATGTATTATGCCAGTAAGGGGCAGGGAGCATACCTGAACGGCAAGAAACTAGAAATTAGCGCTAAGAACGAACTGAAGCATTGCATGGTCGGAACTGGTTTTCCATATGATAAAGCTCATGCCAAGTTGAATAATCTAGATTATTTCAACAATATGCTCCCACAAGTGCGGGGGATTAGAAGATACGGAGCCGCAGCTTATGACCTGTGCTTGGTTGCTTCTGCTTGCCTTGATGCTTACTGGGAAATGTGTTTGCAAGAGTGGGACATTGCAGCTGGGGTCCTGATTGTCGAGGAAGCTGGTGGCAAAGTAATCCACTTCCGTGAAGATCGAGATTTTTCCATTATAGCAGCCAACCCTCAAATTGCTGAGTCAATCACTGGTGAGCATAAGAAAATTGATTTGCAGCGAGAAAAATAGGGGTCCCTTTAGACTCAAGTCTTCCGATCTCTACTAACGTCCAGTTAACGAGCCCACAGCTTACTTGTTATCGGGTTCTAGCGCCCCTACCCGGCCTTCTCCATCCTTCATTTTTATATGTTAGTCTTAAATATAACAAAAAATTTTTACACACAGGGTAGATATGATTCTTTTTAAACTATTGATTGCAATCGGAAGCTTTTGGTTCTCTTCAATCGTATTTGCTGAAGATGTTAGCCTGGTTTCAGGAGTTTATCGCTCGTCATCTGTTGATGGTGGTATAGCCCTAATCTCTTAGGTTGATCTTAATCTTACGACCTCGGTCACGGTCTCAAATGGATTCTTAACGGCCTCCAAAAATCGTTTCTTAAGATCATTTTTTAAAGGGAACCAGTAATTCTCAATTGGATTAAGATCAGGGCTATATGGGGGTAGGTATTTTAGCTTGCAACCATGCTTTTCAAGCAACTCTTTGGCATTAGAGCCAGTGTGAAAACTTGCATTATCCATAACAATAACTGAGCCCTCTTTAAGAGTTGGAATGAGCACCTTTGATAGGTAGACGTCAAATACCTCACTATTGCAGCTACCTTCAAATGTGAAGCTGGCAACTAAGCTTCCTGTATGGTTAAGGCAAGCAATAGTATTGACCCTAGCTCCTCTGGAGCCTGGTTTCTCAGCATAAACCTTTTCCCCTCGTTTTGCCCAAGAATATTCATATTTC
>JABSRF010000070.1 GCA_013215275.1 Oligoflexales bacterium
TTTGAAACCTCAAATAGCCAAATATATCAACTACCTAAATTGCTTACTAGTTAGTCAATAGTATGGGACCAGTGCCAATTGAAATAAGCCACGAAAAATAAAGGGTTTACCCTTACCCAATATTTCAACGGAGGGTAAGTAACATACTAAAAATATTGTTTTATTGACATTTCTGCTTATATGTCTATAAAGTGTTATAAGTTTTGGATTATGAAAAAGGTACAATCCAAAAAAGACCACACAGTAGCCGAGGTTTTTCCTCGGCTACACCCATCCTAAAAATTGTTGAATTGAGATAGCTGAAGCCTAAATAACAAAAATTAACGGACCGCAAAAGGCTATTTAAACCATCGATCTTAGCTTAAAAATTTCGTCCCTAATGCAAGCCTTGTTTTCCATTGGGATAAAATGTGAGGCAGAGTACTCTTGGGTGTGGATTTGTGGATAGCTTTCGTGAATAACGTCCAAACTCCTCTGAGAAATCGTTGATGTTTGGTTCCCGTAAATGAGGTGAGTTTTACATTCAAGATTTTTTAGCCAAGTCCATGTTTGGTGAGCTGTAAGAGCAAAAGATTGAGCCTCCCATTTGGGGTGACAGGTCAATTCGACCCCATGAGGATGGCTTGGCTTTATTCCTCCATCAACATAATCAACTAGAATTTCCTGGGGCCACGATTTAAAGGCTCCTTTTCCCTGATATGCGTTTATGATCTGCTGCCTGCTGTCAAAATGGCGTCGTCGTTTGCTGGCTCTCTTTGCAATTGCAATTTGCTTGCCAAAACCCAGCCATTTACTTAATGCCCAAATCTTACTGGCTATGGGGCTCATGATGATCGGCTCAATCATTAGAAGGTGACTCACCAGCTGTGGGCTTTTCGCAGCTATGGCAAGGCAAAGTAGTGAGCCTAGAGAATGACCAGCTAAAACAATTGGGGGAGGTAGTTCCTGGATAATTTGCAGTAGATCTTGAACATAGATATCCCAGCTGAAAAATTTTTGAGGATTGGCTTCAGCTTTGGAAAAGCCATGCCCTCGCAAATCTACGGCATAGATTTCAAAGCTCGGAGCCAAAAGCTCCAAATTTAAACGGTAGGTGAGGGCATTAAAGCCTGTTGCATGGACGAATAGCAGTGTAGGGAGAGTGGTTTGTGCTTGCCAATGGAGGTAAGAAAAGTGTCCACGCTCAGTGCTAAAGGATTTACGCTCCATGGCTTTCTCATCACTAGAGGAAAATTTGATAGGCAGAGTTATCAGTTTCATCTGTATATGAAAACGTCATGTTTGCCAAGACTTCCTCTAGCTTTTCTCGATCCTCAGGAGGCACTTGAAGGCCAATGAGTACGCGATTAAAATCTGTTCCATGAGAGCGGTGGTGAAACAAGGAAATGTTCCATTGTGATCCCAGCATAATCAAAAATTCAAGCAAAGCTTTTGGGCGATCAGGAAAGCGAACGCGGTAGAGAAGTTCATGCTCGATACTGTCGAGGCGTGGGCCTCCAACCATATGACGAATATGATCCTTAGCTAATTCATTGTCAGTAAGGTCAATGTATTCATAGGAGTGCTCAGACAGAGTCTTACAAAACTGCTGTTTATCGCTCAGCTTAAGATTCTCGATGCCTACAAAAATATAGGCTTCTTTGTGGCTACGAAACCGATAGTTGAATTCAGTAATTGGACGATTAGAGACTACTTTTTCGCAAAGCTCGAAAAGTGCTCCGGGTCTTTCTGGTAGCTTTATTGCTAGCAAAGTTTCACGTTTCTCACCAATTTGAGCCCGTTCAGCGACGAATTGTAAGCGCTGAAAGCTCATATTTGCTCCTGAGCTAACTGCGACTAAATGCTCATCTTTTGTATCAGGATTTTGCTCTAAGTACTTTTTGAGGCCTGCCATACCGAGGGCACCGGCAGGCTCTAAAATGGCTCTTGTTTCATCATAGATGTTTTCGATGGCAGAGCAGATCTCATCATTAGAAACAGTAATAAACTTATCAACAAAGTGGCGAGTTAGCTCGAAGGTCAGGGAACCAACTTGTTTGACTGCGACCCCATCAGCGAAAGTTCCTGTCTTGGGCAGTAAAATTCTTTCATCGGCTTTGATGGGGCGAATCATCCCATCACTCTCCTCGGGCTCTACTCCGACGATCGTAATATTAGGTTGCATTTCTTTCAAATAGCAAGCTATCCCCGAAATCAGGCCACCCCCTCCTATCGGCACAAAGACTTTGTGGAGCTCTGTTGCATCTTCTAAAAGCTCTTTGCCTATGGTGCCCTGCCCTGCAATGACTAAGGGGTGATCAAAAGGGTGGATAAAGGTTTGCCCAAACTGCTGTGCTAGTTCTGCACAGTGCTCAGCAGCCTCGGCATAACTATCACCGAATAAGACAGCTTTAGCACCTAAGCGTTTTACGGCTTGAACCTTTATAGGAGGAGTCGTCACAGGCATGACCACAGTTGCTTCAATGCCAAAGCGAGCTGCTGAAAAAGCAACCCCTTGACCATGGTTGCCTGCTGAAACACAAATGACCCCTCGGTCCTTTTCTTCCTGTGACAATTGTTTTATGAGGTTGTAGGCACCACGGATTTTGAAGGAAAAAACGGACTGCAAATCTTCGCGCTTCATATAGATATGATTATGATAGCGTTTGGAGAGTTTCTGAGCCTTCTCCAATGGAGTGCGCTCTACCACATCATAGATACGGGCTTTTAATGTCTCTCTGAAGATTTTTTTTGCAGTAATCATAGGATTATTCAACTTCATCTGTCACACATCCTTTGGACGCTGAGCTTACCAGCTTTGCAAATTTTGCTAATGTTCCGGTAAGCTTGGCCTGTGGCTTTGGTTTCCAGTTAAGTTTTCTTTCCCCGAGCTCTTGCTCGCTAATCGCCACCGACATAGTCAAATTTTTTGCATCGATTGCGACTTCATCACCATCTACGACCAGGGCGATTGGTCCACCAACCTGAGCTTCAGGGGTACAATGACCAACGATGAATCCATGAGATCCACCAGAAAATCTTCCATCCGTTATCAAAGCAACATCTTTTGCGAGACCAGCTCCCACAATTGCAGAGGTCGGTGTGAGCATTTCAGGCATTCCTGGACCTCCCTTTGGGCCCACATAGCGGATTATGATCACCTGACCTTTTTTAATGTCACCTGCCTCAAGGGCCTTCAACATGGTCGCTTCTGAGTCAAATACCTTAGCCGGTCCTTTGAAATAGCTGCCTTCTTTTCCAGTTATTTTCGCAACAGCTCCTTCAGGGGCTAGGTTCCCTGTTAACACTTTAAGATGTCCTTTTTCTGCCATAGGCTGCTTAAACGGTTTGATAACCTGCTGCCCTTCTCCAAGGCCTGGGAGATCTTTTAGGTTTTCTGCTTGAGTTTTGCCGGTGACTGTCATGATATCCCCGTGGATCATATTTTTCTCCAACAGGAGTTTTAGAACAGCAGGGGTTCCACCAGCCTCGTGAAGATCATGCATGAGATAGTTGCCGCTTGGCTTCAGGTCGGCAAGATAAGGGGTTTTATCTGAGATAGATTGAAAGTCTTCGAGGCTTAAGGAAATATGACATGCACGTGCTATGGCTAAAAGATGGAGCACAGCATTGGTTGATCCACCTAAAGCGATCGTGAGGGTGATTGCATTTTCAAAGGCTTTACGATTTAGAATATCTAGTGGCTTGAGATCCATTTCAAGCAGCTTTCTCATTGCTTTTCCTGCTTGAATGCACTCCTCTTTTTTAAGGGGGCTAGTTGCTGGAGTGGACGATGAGTAGGGTAGCGTCATACCCATAGCTTCGATGGCACTTGCCATTGTGTTTGCAGTATACATGCCCCCGCATGCTCCTGCTCCGGGGCAAGAACTTTTGACAATTGATTTTCGTTCGGTTTCATCAATTTTTCCGCTTATATAGGCACCATAGCTCTGAAATGCGGAGACTACGTCCAAGCGTTCACCTGGCCTTCGGGAGCCAGGGCTGATGCTTCCACCATAAACCATGATGGATGGTCTATTGACCCGTGCAAAAGCAATCATACAGCCAGGCATATTCTTGTCACAGCCCGGAACAGCAATACACCCATCATACCACTGTGCTTTCATGACTGTTTCAATGGAGTCAGCAATGACCTCCCGTGATGGAAGTGAATAACTCATGCCTGAGGTTCCCATTGAAATACCATCGCTTACGCCGATAGTATTGAAGCAGAGGCCCACAAGGTCTGTTTCTTTGACACCAGTTTTGACAACTTTAGCTAAGTCCCCAAGGTGCATATTGCATGGATTCCCCTCATACCAATGGCTGACAATTCCCACCTGGGCTTTGTCCATATCTTTTTCTTTTAAACCAGTTGCGTATAGCATGGCTTGCGAAGCACCTTGTTGCTTTCTCTGAGTTATTTCCTGGCTGAATTTATTGAGGGACACGTTTTTTCCTTTCGAGACTTTTATACTTACAGCTACTGTTTTTTATGAAGGAGATCCCCTAACCGCTATATTTACTGCGTAAACATAGCGTGGGGATGACATAGGGTGACCGACTATCCTGCTTGTCCTTGCCACGCCATAGGCCTTGCTTGTCATTGGCACGCTGTAGGCCTTGCTTTTCATTGGCATGCCGTAGGCCTTGCTTTTCATTGGCATGCCGTAGGCCTTGCTTAAGAAAAAAGATGAGCTTTGCGAAGCCAAGCTCGAAATAAGCTGTTAGGGGAATCTTCGTGGGAGATTGCCTAACCGCCTGCGGCGTGGCAATGACAAGCAAGGCCTACGGCATGCCAATGAAAAGCAAGGCCTACGGCATGCCAATGAAAAGCAAGGCCTACGGCATGCCAATGAAAAGCAAGGCCTACGGCATGCCAAATAATTTACCAATTTGCTCAATCGGAGCGTTTGCTTCTTCTTCTCTTGTCGCTTTAAACTTTTCTGCTCCAGCTTTATTTTCTGCTAACCAGTTGTCTGCGAAACGACCAGCTTGGATATCTGAAAGGAGTTCACCCATCCTAGCTTTCACAGACTCATCAATTAGCTTAGGACCAGCGATATAATCACCATACTCAGCTGTGTTGGAAATTGAGTGACGCATCCCAGAGAGTCCTAGTTCGTAAATCAAGTCGACAATAAGCTTGATTTCATGGACGCACTCGAAATATGCCATGACGGGGTGATAGCCATTATTAGTTAAGGTGTCGAACCCTGCTTTAATAAGGCCTGTTAAGCCACCGCAAAGAACTGCTTGCTCACCGAAAAGATCGGTTTCAGTCTCTTCCTTAAAGTTGGTTTGGAATACCCCTGCTCTGGTACCACCAATTGCTTTGGCGTAGGAAAGCCCAAGTTGGAATAGGTCTTGGTCATTTTCATTTAAACAGGCAACGAGGCAAGGAACTCCAGCGCCCTCAGTGAACTGACGACGTACCATGTGTCCTGGTCCTTTTGGGGCGACCATGAAGACGCCCACCCCTTCAGGAGGAACAATTTTTTTGAAATGAACGTTGAAACCATGGGCAAATGCAAGGAAATTGCCTGCTTCCATATGTGGTGCAACTTGGTTTTCGTAGACTTCTGCCATCACTTCATCTGGAACAAGAAGCATTACCACATCTGCCCAGCGAGCTGCAGCATCTGGGGTCAAAACCTTGAGACCAGCTGATTCAGCTTTTTCCCTTGATTTGCTGTTCAGTGGTAATCCTACGACCACGTCTACTTCACTATTTTTTAAGTTTAAAGCGTGAGCATGCCCTTGGCTTCCAAAACCAAGTACAGCAACTTTTTTTTGCTTTATTAAATTCAGATCCGCATCATCATTGTAGTAAACTTTAAAATCCATATATCACTCCTTTAACATGGGATTAGTTTTTTAGTACAAAATACTGGTTAAGATCAAGAATCACTTGAAATAGTGATACTGATGACATCTACAATTCTTCTTAAATCTCTAATCACTTCTTCCATCTGCGTTTCATTTGCAGGGAAAGAAAGCTCCAAATTCGCAAGTCCTTCCTCGTGAGCTGGGTTAAACTCTAGCTTGCTAATGTCAAAACCTCTGCGAGAAAAAACAAGGGCAACGCGAGCTAGAATTCCCAAATTGCGAAAAACCTTAACACAGAGCTGTTTTTCTTGCCCACCACTGTTCAGAAAAACAGCTTCGTCAAGCCAGGGTAAATCTTGATTTGGTGATCTTTGCGGTAAATTCATGCCTACGTACTCCCCGTGGGTTTCGCAAGTTGGGTTTTAGGTTGCTTCAATACGATATCTTTTGCCGACTTTCCTGCAGGAATCATCGGAAACACATTTTCTTCAAGAGCCACCAAAGCATGGATAAGGCATGGGCCATCGTATGCAAGGGCTTCACTTAAAACCTCATGCACATGCTCACTTTGGTTGATGAAGAACCCTTTCATTCCGTAAGCTTTTGCTAAGGTTACGAAATCTGGATTGTCATCGAGCTCCACTCCACTAAGCCTGTTGTCAAAGAAAAGCTCTTGCCATTGACGCACCATTCCCAGGTATTTATTGTCAATTATTAGTATTTTGACCGGTAACTTTTCCTTTGCGGCAGTTGCTAACTCACATTGAGTCATTTGAAAGCCACCATCTCCGACTATGCAAACCACTGGCTTGTTTGGCATCGCAAGCTGTGCTCCGATTGCAGCAGGAAAACCAAAGCCCATGGTTCCAGCGCCCCCTGAAGAAAGCCAACTTCTGTGGGTTTTACTTAAGAAGTGTTGGGCTGCCCACATCTGGTGCTGGCCTACATCAGTGGTCACAATGGTGTCGTCAGGTGCTAAAGAATACAGGGCATCGATCACTTGATAGGCTGCAAGGTTAGGGCTTTCTTGCTTGGACTCAGTTAGAGGGTGTCTTTCCCTATAGTTAAAAAGCTCTTTTAACCATTCCGAACCATCTTTTGGTTTAAGCAATGGAAGCAAATGCTTAAGAGCAATCTTTGCATCCGCACAGATGAAGGCATCGGGCTTTACCACCTTACCGATTTCTGTTGGGTCTATGTCTATGTGAAGCTTCTTTGCACCTTCGCAGAATTCGTCATTTTTTCCATTGATCCGATCATCGAAACGGCTTCCAATGGAAAGAATCATATCACAGCGGGTGGTTGCGTAATTTGCATAGGCTGTGCCATGCATGCCCAGCATGCCTAGAGAGTGGGGGTGCTCTTCCGAGAAACAGCCCTTACCTAAAAGGGTGTTCGTGACTGGGGCTTCAATAAGGTCGCTTAGCTGAGCAACCTCTGGATCAGCTTCTGCAATAATTGCCCCATGGCCTACTAAAATTAGTGGGCGTTCGCTTTGATTGATTAACTCAGCCATTTTTATAAGGTTTGGGCGTTGATCTGCAGCTAAATTGATTTGTTTGGGGGGCTGCTCGGATACCGATTTGATTTTACAGTTTAACGGAGCACCGGAAACATCTTTTGGAATATCCAGTAACACAGGACCAGGGCGCCCGTTTGTAGCTATTTGATAGACTTTTTTTAGCTGCTTAGGAATCTGGTTTACATCTAGAACAAGTTCATTATGTTTCACAACAGGTAGTGTTGCTCCAAAAACATCGGCCTCCTGAAAGGCATCTTTTCCTAGATTGGTGCTGTTGGTCTGGCCTGAAATCACCAATATTGGAACCGAATCCATTTTTGCTGTAAGCAAGCCTGTTACTGTGTTGAGGGCACCTGGACCACTTGTGACCAGAACGACTCCTATTTTGCCGCTTGCTCGAGCAAAGCCATCTGCCATATGAGTAGCGCCTTGTTCGTGCCGTGCCAAAACGAATTTTATCGAGGAGTCATAGAGTGCATCAAAAATATTGATTGCAGCACCTCCAGGATATCCAAATACATGGGTGACACCCAATTGTTCTAGCTCTTTGACTAGTACCTGTGCACCGGTTAGTGTTTTCATAACGAGCTACCCACCTTTAACCCCATAAATTGACAATAAAAACCCTAGGCCAATAAAATAAAGGCCTTCTTAGAACTACAAAATTCTTAAACTAACGGAACTTTAAGATGTCTGTGTTTTAAAAACTAACTAATGACCTCCAAGAGTAAGGATCATCTCGATCACCTAATTGGATTCCAACTAATTCTTCTCTTATTCTCTTCCACAAAAGGTCTTCATGCTTATAGCTGAGCTCATACTTGGTTCCATCTTTCTCTCCGAGAGATGAGATAGGAGAGATTACAGCAGCTGTCCCACAAGCAAATATTTCAGTGCATTGCTCGCTTTTAATAGCCTCGACCAACTCGTCTATGTTGATATCCTGTTCTTTGCACTCAACATCGAAACTCTCTGCTATTTTGAGGACCGAGCTCCTTGTGATTCCAGGCAGTATGCTAGAGTTTAGCTCAGGAGTGAGCAGTTTGTTATTTATGCAAGCAAAGAAGTTCATACCGGAGAACTCTTCAATATTCTTCTTGTTAACCGCATCTAACCATAAAGTTTGCTGATAACCTAAGTCTTTTGCCTTGATGCTTGAACGAATACTTCCCCCATAATTTCCCGCAGCTTTGACTGCTCCAGTGCCTCCTGGTGCTGCTCGAGCGTCCGTTCTTTCTATGAGAGCGCTGACTTTGCCTGGAGAGAAATAAGTTGCTGATGGGCTTGCCATTGCTAAGAAAAGGTAGCTTGTGGATGGGCTTAAGTGTAAGCCAGTCTCAGTTGCAAGCATAAGAGGCCGTAGATAAAGAGACTCACCATCTTCCTGTGGTACATGCTCTTTAAGTCTATAAACAACGTTGGTTACTGCTTCTAAGAAGGTATCCTCGGGAATGGATGGCATCGCCATGCGTTCAGCAGACATATTGAATCTTTTGGCGTGCTGATCTGCTCTGAAAAGAAAAGGGCCTTTGCCCTTTGCACGGTATGCTTTCATACCTTCAAATATCTGTTGTCCATAGTGAAAAGCTTTCATCGCAGGATGGATGTCGAAAGCTTCGCAAGCAGTCATTTCCAAAGGGCCCCACTTTCCGTCTTCGTACACAGCTTTTGCCATGACAGGAGCGATCTGTGTCCCGAATCCTAGAGGTTTGGAAACTTGGTAGTTACTGATTTTTGCTTCTAAGCTCTCTTCAATTTCGAGTAGGCTAAGCTGGGATGTTAGCTTGTTCATGGTTAACCTTTTTAAATCGTTTAACTAAAACCAAAAAACCCGGGCCTTTTTTCAAAGACCCGGGTTCGCATTCACACGTGGTTAATGGGATCCTAGGTCCTCTCGGAGACGAGGAGGACGATGAGAATCACAATAATTACGTTGATGTTTAACATTACCTTAGTGCTCTACCTGCTTACATGCTTACCATGCAATATAAATCATAAATTTGGATGACTAAGTTCCCTGCCCTAGTTCCGTATTTATTTATAGGAACAGCTTAACACGATATCAGCGGGGCGTTCAAGTGGGAGACTTATTCAGTCAGTTCCAACTGCTAAGCAGTGTAGGTAGTTTCATATCACATTGCAACAGTTAATAAGATTTTTTGTGATTTTCACAAACAGTCACTAGGCAAATTATTTATGCTAAAGTTCTTAAAAAACAGGTTGCATTTGTTTGTTAATTGCGTATTCTAAATGCACGGCATACTAAAGGTCGTTAGACTCAAAGTTGCTAGGCTTTGTGAAATTGAAGATACTCTGATAAGCTTTAAATCAGATTCGGGCAAAAGCCTGACAAGAGTATTACCCACTTTTTTGGTGACCATTATGGATTGTATCTGTTTCCCACAAAATCACTTGTATAAAAATCAGACACATACGTTCAAGGAAACAGCACAGTCTCTCCTCCTCCTCTTATGTCTCCTCACATAGGCCAAGAGCTTAATTATACAAAATAAAAGCCTTGGTAGTTAACCAAGGCTTTTTTTGTATCTGAAATCAAAAAACAGACATTTTACCTTTTTTGCCTAGCAAAGAATTGGGGTATTTATTGCTTTATATTTGAAAGGATCGACTTATGGAAAACCAAACAATGTGCAAAAAAATTGAGATTTTTGATACCACCTTGAGGGATGGGCAACAATGCCCAGGTGCAGCTATGTCCTTAGAAAAGAACTTGGAATTTGCAAGCCTTGCTCGAGAGTTTGGTGTTGATGTTCTTGAAGCTGGTTTTCCTGCATCTAGTAGCAATGAGTTTGATGTGGTCTACAAAATATGCGAATCCTATGCGCGTTTTACGAGCTCTCCGAAGGTAGCAGCATTATGTCAGTTGAGGCCTGAGCAGTACGATGTAACGATGCGTAGCTTGGAGCCCCTTATTTCAAAAGGCCGAGCTAGATTGCATACCTATTTGCCAGTTGATCCTTTGTTAATGGCTAGTTCCTTAGGAACAAGTGCCCAAAACCGCAAAAGAGAGATGGTTGAAAAACTCTTTCATCACGTGAAGATGGTCGTTGCAAATGGCATCGAGGTTCAGTTTTCTCCTGAGGGTTACTCTCGCATGGGAGGTAATTTTGATTTTACCACTGACCTAATTAGGGCAGCAGTAGAAGGAGGGGCGGCCGTTATCAACTGCCCTGACACGGTTGGAGGGGCATGCAGGCGACAAGGGTCGGAATTTTTTGTGGAGCATATGAAAGAGCATGCCCGCATTATTGAAGCAGAGTTCCCTGACAGGGACATAACCTGGTCTGTTCATTGTCACAATGATTTAGGCCTTGCACTAGACAATACAATGGCTGCAGTATTTGAGGGCCCAGCGACCCAGGTTGAAGGGTGTATCAACGGGATCGGGGAAAGAGCAGGTAACGTTTCCATAGAGCAAGCATGCATGTATATAAAACAATTTGGTGACAGCATGGATGGGGATTCTAAATTAGAGACACAAATCAATTTCGGAATGATTCAAGAGATTTCTAATTTTGTTGCTGAAAATATGCTTGAAAGGCAGGCGCATTGGCCTATTTCAGGTGATAATGCTGCTCGCCATACCTCTGGTGGTCATACCAATGCTATCTTAAAGAATCCACTGATCTACCAAGCGTTTGATACACGTGTGATTGGCAAGGAAATCAAACTAGCATTTGGCCCTTCAAGTGGTGGTAACCATGCTAAGGCAATTGTCGAGCAACATGGCTACCAATGCCCAGATGCAGAAAAAGCGGTAGTTGCTCAGTATATAAAATCGTACTACAAACACCGGTATAAAGGGATCACTGATGACGAGCTGATTCATGCATTCCTTAAATTTAGATCAGAAAACCATGCAATTGAAAAGACTGTGAATACTTAACGTTGGGAAAATATGCTATGCAAAAAAATATCATAGAGAAAATTTGGGATGAGCATGTTGTCAAAGCACATGATGAGGGGCCCGATATTTTTGCGATCGATGTGATGCTTCTGCATGAAGTGACCTCTCCTCAAGCTTTTGCAGAGCTGCGTAAAAGAGGGCTCAATGTTTTCCAGAAAGAACGCTTGTTTAGCACCGTAGACCACAGTATCCCTACGGACTCAAGCCGTCATAAGCCTTCTGACCCTTTAGCGAAAGAGCAGATTGATACCCTTAGGAAGAATGTTAAAGCTAGTGGAGTCAAGCTCTTTGATATCGATTCTGGTGAGCAAGGTATTGTTCATGTGATTGGTCCAGAGCAAGGGATAACCCAGCCAGGTATGACTTTAGTTTGCGGAGACTCTCATACTTCGACCCATGGAGCCTTTGGGGCCTTGGCATTTGGAGTTGGGACTTCTGAGGTTGGGCATGTACTAGCGACAGGTTGTATTTTACAGCAGAGGCCCAAGACTATGCGCGTCAATTTTAAAGGGATGCCACCTGCCAATGTCTATGCCAAGGATATTATCATGGCCCTCATTCAGACCTTGGGAGTCGATGGTGCGAATGGCTACTGCATTGAATACTCGGGGGAATGGATCAAAGGGCTCAGTATGGAAGGCCGGATGACTCTATGTAATATGTCCATAGAGTGTGGGGCAAGAGCAGGCCTGGTTGCTCCTGATCAAGTGACCTATGAGCACCTTAAGGGTAAGCCGCATGCTCCCAAAGGTGAACAATGGGAAAAAGCGGTAGCAGCATGGTCCCATTTCGTGAGTGATTCGGATGCCTCGTTTGACCATGAATTGGATTTAGACCTATCTCAGCTTAAGCCTATGGTAAGCTGGGGGACCAACCCTGAACAAAGCGTTAATATTCTTGGTTCCATTCCTAAATTGAGTGACTTGCCCGAGGACAAGAAAATAGCTGGTAAAAAAGCCCTGGATTATATGGGTTTTGATCAAAGTCGTGATATATCAGGCATTCCAATTCAGTGGGCATTCTTAGGATCTTGCACCAATGGTCGGATAGAGGATCTTCGGGTGGCAGCAGAAATCATCAAAGGTAAAAAAGTTCATGAAAAAGTCACCTTTTATGTGGTGCCTGGCTCTGAGCAGGTCCAGGATCAAGCGGAAAAAGAAGGCCTGACTGAAATTTTTAAAGAGGCAGGTGCCATCGTTCGAAAACCAGGTTGCTCTATGTGCATCGGCATGAATAGTGATAAGGTTCCGCATGGTGAGCGCTGCATTAGTACCTCAAATCGCAATTTTATTGGTAGGCAAGGAACCGGCAGTTACACTCATTTAGCGTCACCAGCTACTGTCACAGCAAGTGCTATAGAAGGAAAAATCACCGCTGCAGGATAATTAGCCTCGTATTAAGGAGAACATAATGAAAGCATTTGATAAACTCTGCAGTCGTGCTATCTGTCTGCCTCTCAAGGATGTAGACACTGATATGATCATTCCTGCACAGCACCTTACAAGCACCTCACGAGAAGGCTTTGGTGAAAATCTTTTTGAACGCCTCAGGGCTGCTAGCAGTGATTTTATTTTTAATCACGGACAGGCAAAAGGTTCGCAGATATTGATTTCAGGCCCTAACTTTGGTTGCGGGTCGTCACGGGAGCATGCTGTTTGGGCTCTGATGGACTTTGGCATCAGAGCGATTGTGGCTCCTTCTTTTTCAGATATTTTTGCAAACAATGCTGCAAAAAATGGGCTTTTATTGATCCGCCTTGATGCTGATAAGGTTAGCGAGTTAGATCAGCAGCTGAGTAATTTTTCCCAAACATTAAGCATTGACCTTAAAGAGCAAGTGTTGAGCACAAGTAATGGAATCAAGCATTCATTTGTGATCGATGCTTTTAATAAAGAGCGGCTTCTCAAGGGAATGGATGACCTTGATTATCTGGTTGCTCATATGAGTGACATTGAAGCCTTTAAGTCTAAACAGAAAATTTTCTTAAACAGTCATAGTGCTGGTTAAAAAGGATGAAATAATGTATCGCATAGCAGTACTTCCAGGAGATGGAATTGGACCAGAGGTGATGGCTTCAGCCTTAAAAGTTTTGAAGCATGTGATGGGGCAGGAAAACCAAGCTTTTGAGGTGTTGGAGGCTCCTATTGGAGGGGAGGCTTACGATGCTTATCAAAATCACTTTCCAGCAAGCACTAAGCAGGTATGCGAGCAGGCTGATGCGATCCTCCTTGGTTCTATTGGAGGACCAGCCAATGAACGGCATTTGCCCAAATGGGATCGGTGTGAGGCCAATGCACTTCTTGGTTTAAGGAAGGCTTTTAATTTCTACGCAAATATCAGACCAGCACGGGTTTATGCACCCTTGAAATATGCCTGTCCCTTGAAGGATGAGATCATAGGTAATGGAGTCGACCTGGTCATCGTCCGAGAGCTTTTGGGTGATCTATACTTTGGCAAGCATGAAACCAAGTCTTCCGATCGTGGTGCTATTGCCATCGATGAAGCAGTCTATGACGAACAGCAGATCAGAGCAATTTGCCGCATTGCTTTGGAGACAGCAGCAAATCGAACTGGGAAGCTGACCTCGATAGATAAAGCTAATGTCCTTGATACGTCTAAACTCTGGAGAAAAATAGTTTCAGAGGAAGCAGAGAAATACCCAGATGTTGCCTTGAGCCATTTACTGGTCGATAATGCGGCAATGCAATTGGTGATTAAACCAGATCAGTTCGATGTGCTTTTGTGCCCAAATATGTTTGGGGATATTCTCTCGGATTTAGCCTCAGTTCTTCCTGGCTCTCTAGGCATGGTTCCTTCAGCTAGCTTTAACGATAAACGCAAGGGTCTCTATGAGCCTGCTGGAGGTTCTGCACCAGATATTGCAGGTAAGGGTATTGCCAACCCCTGCGCACAAATTCTATGTGTTGCGATGATGTTAAGGCATTCTTTCAAGATGGAAAAAGAAGCTAAACTGATTGAAACTAGCTTAGAAAAATGTTTTGAACAGGGTTTTGTTACTGGAGATTTGAGCCGAGGTGGAAAGTCGTTAAGCACTAGTGAGTTTACAGATAAGGTGATCGCTCAGATTAATGAAACAGATGCTCGCTAAGTTTAGGGTGAGGACCTCTCCATTTCAGTCGAGGTGACAGGACTTGTCATCCCGAGCAGAGGGGCTTGTCATCCCGACTTGAATTCAATAAGAAAATGCAAAATTAATCTTGCCGTCCAAAATTCAAAGAAAAATTGTACTTGAAAAAAATA
>JABSRF010000700.1 GCA_013215275.1 Oligoflexales bacterium
GTGCGCAATCACAGGCCAGAACTGTACTAAAATTAACCATCAATGGGTAGGACATTTATTTGGAGTTACCTTACCTAATCCTTTTTCAAGTCTTCATCCTAGGACTGCCTTTATCGAATGCTGTCGAAATTTCACTAGGGTTAAGCCTTGTTGTTGTAGGCCTCGCATTTTTTATGGAAGGTCTGATTCTTGGCTTGATGCCTCTTGGAGAGGTGATTGGAATCCGGCTACCTCAGAGGGCGAATCAGTTGGTGCTGCTAGCTTTTGCTTTTGTGCTCGGGTTGGGAGCAACGTTTGCTGAGCCTGCTATTGGCGTTCTGAAGCAAGCGGGAGCGAGTGTTAAGGCCTGGGAAGCTCCCTTGCTTTATGTTCTGTTGAATCAGCAATCGCAGTTGCTCGTGGCAGCAGTTGGCGGAGGAGTGGGAATCGCAGTTGCCCTTGGCATGCTTCGCTTTTTACATGGCTGGTCTTTGAAACCATTCATCTACATTATGATCTCGGCTGGCCTCAGCCTTGTGGTATGGAGCTATTTTGATGCCAATATGCTTCACCTCACGGGCTTAGCTTGGGATTGTGGTGCGGTCACAACTGGGCCGGTAACGGTCCCCCTGGTTCTTGCCTTGGGGATTGGGATTTCAAGAGTTGCTGGCCATGGTGGAGGTGGTTTTGGAGTGGTGACCCTCGCATCAGCCTGTCCCATTTTGGCAGTTTCTTTTCTTGGTTTGGCATTCTTAAACTCTGTCCCTGGACCAGCATCAGAAGAGGAATTTTTTTCACCAGAAAACAAATTAGGTGTTGGAATGTTTGCCAATAAGGATGAGCACCTAGGCTATTTATTACAGCATGCATCTTACGCCACCCAAATACGTTGGTTTAACAACTCTAAAGAAAAATTGCTTGAGAATATAACCAAAGCTTTTGAAGAGCCAAAATTAAGCGAAAGGATGTTTCCGGGAACTAAGGATAACTCGGGCCTGACTTCTTGGGCTCAGCAAACGGCACATCCTGAGCTAAAAATCGCTTTAAGAGAACGAGGGGTAAAATTTTCAGGACCAAGCAATCGTTTGGATCAAGGGTCTTCGGTGGGAAGCTTGTTAAGTAGGAATACTATGACTGCAGTTCAGGCTATCTTACCTTAACCTTACTGCTCTTGTTGGTTTTTTGGGCTTTAATTCGAGAAAGGTTGCGTAAAGCTGATGAGGTCTTTCTCGGAATAGGTTTCGCTGTGATTGGAATGAGCTTATTTAACATTGGTATAGAATCAGGCCTTGCTAAGATAGGCAGTCAAGTTGGAGGACGCTTAGCATCTTCTTATCAAGAGATCTCACTGTATGAGCAACCGGTTGATATTAATAACTTCGACCCTTCGGTCGTGCTCAAAGCGGCGGGTGAGCGTGGTCGGGAAGACTTTTTTATTTTTAAGCAAGGTAATGAGTCCCATTTGGTTCCCTATGAGCCAAAGTTTCATGATAAGCAGAAGTTTCCATCAAAAAATGTCGTTTAGGTTATGATGATCCTTGTAATATGGGACTTTTTAGTACCCTTCG
>JABSRF010000701.1 GCA_013215275.1 Oligoflexales bacterium
ATCAGTCTTCTTACTTTGTTGACAGACGAAGGAAGTTTGAATCTTTCATCAGATCACAATGCAGAATCTAGGTTGTATGAAGCTCTTGGTGACAGGTTTAAGCCAAGATAATGCTGCCTATATCAGCAAGGGAGCTCATATCACCCCGGTAAGCCCTACTGACTGCAAATACAAGCAAGACTACTTTGTCAGGATTGTCAGACATCCATGTCAGAGCTTTTTCAATTTGGGCCTTAGTAAATTCGAGAAACTTGCCGAATGCCACAGCAATTTGCTCCCAATCGAATTCTTTTTCGCTAAACAAGCTTTCCATAGTTTTTCCCTCGCATGCTAGCTAAACAACAAATTTTTTAGAGAACATATGCCTATGATTTGACTATAGAATAAGACAGGAAAAGTTCAATTGGATTTTAAAGAAAGCCGTTATTTTTATATAATCTTTATAAATGCTTTACTTGACCTTAGATTTTTTGAATTTAGCTCCGTTAATCAATAGAATTTAGGGTAGTTAGGCCTCCTTGATCCAACATGTTTACGGATATAGCTGCTAAGCAAAACGGCATAACATCCTTGAATTTTTTTTGGTTTGTTTCTATCTTAGCCAGGATAAGTTTGTCATCCCCATTTGGGAAGTATGAGGCCTACAATGCGTCCAATGAGATTTTTAAAAGAAAACAAAAAAACAATCACCCTTGCATTTGCTTTAGTGGCTAGTAGCCATGGACTTGCTAGCACTAGGCTGGACTTGGCAGAAAAATATACGAACGACACTCAAGTGCTAAAGTATCAACAGGGAAAGCTACGGGCACAAAATGATCTACAAGTTGGCAGCATCTCCCCTTCGCGTGTCGGTGAGCTTACCAGCCGCCGCTCATCACTTAATTTATGGGGTTATGGGATTGGGCCTTATTATGCCCACCATCTCGGCTCAAATGCGATGATGTATTCTGTTGCGGCGACCAATCACCGGGAGGTGTCAGAGTATGGAGAGGTCAGGATTCGAGTGGGTGCAGGTGTTGCTGAAGATGGTGAGTTTCATACGAGCAGCCTCAGCCTTGGAGGAGCCTATATGCCCTTCACTGGCGATGCTACCCCCTTGCTTGGGGCTGAATTAGGTTTAGCCTACGCAGCTGGAAAAAAGATTGATACCACAGCCGGATTTGCTGGTGCTCTATTATTTGGCTTCAGGTTTTTCCGCACATCCAACACTCACCTTGAGCTATCTGGGCGCTATGAAAGCTTCTTTAATAAAAATGAGGATAGTAAAAAAATACCTGCGACCTTTGGGGCGCAGTTGTCAGTTTTAATTATCTGATGATAGTTTTTTACCTTATTTTCTGTTGGGGGTTATTAGCAAAACTTCTAACAGCAGCTGCTTGGTTTCAACCTTGATAAGGCAGTTTCCTAAGGAAAATTTACAGCATTGATGAGCCTCTTTTCCTCACTGCCTCCAAGCTAAGTAAGCAGGTTGCAAGGTAACTCCAAATAAATGTCCTACCCATTGATGGTTAATTTTAGTACAGTTCTGGCCTGTGATTGCGCACTCT
>JABSRF010000702.1 GCA_013215275.1 Oligoflexales bacterium
CAGTCTTCTTACTTTGTTGACAGACGAAGGAAGTTTGAATCTTTCATCAGATCACAATGCAGAATCTAGGTAAGAATTGAAACCCGTATGCCTTTGAGAGTGGCAATTTCCTTTGGTGCAGAAAAGATTGCTTATCAAGGGTATGTTTTTGATCCTTATATCCTTATTGAACTGAAAACAAAGGCTAGAAATTTTGATTTGAGCTGGTCACATTTTTTTGGGCCCATTTATGCAGATCAGATGTTTCATGGGTATTACTATAATGTAGGAGAGAAAGATGCCACTCAATCGAGGCCTACATACAGTGCTGAATCCGGATACTCAGGGTATAAGTATACGACCAGCTTAAATGGCTGGAAGGGGCTTTGGGGTTATGGTGTTTTTTTTCGTTATGACAGCCTAAGGTCTGCAGTTTTTAGAGATAGCCCTCTGCTTGAAACAAAGATCAATCTTACTGGCGGAGTTGGCCTCATCTACTTACTTTATTCAGAATCAAAATTCTAGCTGAGATTGAGTACAATGTCGGAACCGTTATTTCAATACAATTGTGAGCAAAACAACTACCTGTGCACTTTGAAAATCCAATTTCTCCAAAACTCCTGATCAAGCCCCTTGTCTGGAAGCATCATCTGCAGCTAATGCTTCCAGAGAATATCCGCTCGCAGCATGTTTTCATTTACCTCAGCAGTGGAGATCATGCAAACCCGGGTATGCACCCCTGCTTAGAACGGTTTGGGCGAGAAACAGGGACTATCGTTGCCCAATTGCGTGTTTTGAGTAACGGTCCTCTTATAGACTGCAACAATGGGAAAGACCTCTCAGAAGATCATGGGATGGCCCTTTCATGGAAGGAGTTTTTACTGGATCAAGATGACGGACTCTTGATTCAATTACAGTTGCAAGAAATGGTCGTGAAGGCAATCTCACTTATCGAAAGCTTTCTGGTAAAGGATCGTGGTGTTAAGTTTTCGGGGTGCGTCTTATCCGGGCAGTCCAAAAGAGCCCACCTTGCATGGCTAACAGCAAGCAAAGATGAACGAGTCATCGGGATCATTCCGATAGTCTTTGATCTCTTGAATTTAAGGTCCAACCTTTTGCATCATCATCAAGTCTATGGGAGGTGGGCTGATGCATTAGCTCCTTATGCAGAGTATGGAATACCAGATAAAATCAACAGCATAAGTTTCGATAAGTTGGCAAAGAAAATTGATCCATTTTGTTTTAAAGAGAAGATTGAAAAACCTAAGTACGTGATTAATGCTGCAAATGATGAGTACTTTTTACCGGATTCATCGCAATTTTATTTTTCAAAACTTCAAGGCATAAAGGGATTGCGATATATCCCTAACCATGGACATCGTCTTGAAGATCATGGGCAAGCTTATTGGGATGATGTTTTCTCAGCTTTTAAGCTGATGAGTCGTGGGATTTCTTTCCCGGAAGTGCGGTGGGAATATACTGATGATGAACTAGTTAGTCGCTGTAGCGAAATATAAAATACCTTTATTTAAAGGCTTTTGACTTCATATAGCTCTTTACTTACTTT
>JABSRF010000703.1 GCA_013215275.1 Oligoflexales bacterium
ATTATGAGAAGGGAATTACAATTAAAAAGAAGCTCTTCAAGAAAATAGAACAGAAGCTCAAAAGGCATCCGTTTCTATCAAAATATAGCGTTCTGATCACACATGAATAGTGGGTAGAATATTTATTTGGAGTTACCCAACAAGCTTCGCGAGGGTTTCATCCTTAACAGGCTTCACGACCCAGGTTTTTACCCCTAATGCCTTAGCTTCTTGGCGCTTATCTTGGCTTGTTTCTGTTGTCAAAAAGAGAACCGGTGTTTCTTTCAGGGGGCCAAGCGATCTAATCTTCCTGCACAATTCCATACCAGTCATATTGGGCATGTTATAGTCGAGGATAAAAAGAGCTATATCTTTTTGGTTTTTTATAGCTTTTTCAAGACCGTCTTTACCGTCAACCGCTAGAATCACGTTGTATCCAGCTTCCATTAAGCATCGAGATACTTGATTGCGTATCAACTCAGAATCATCAGCGATCATAATTGTTTTACCCATGGTCTCATTCCTTGCTATGAGGCTAATTGTAAAATCGAAGCCTCAAAAACCTGAAAGTACGAAAGTTACTTCCTTCATGGTCATCGACAAATTCAATATGAATCTTACAGTGTTGTTCTTCTAAGAAGGTCTTCACAGCATCCATTCCAACTCCTCTTCCAGAGATTTGGGTCACGGTCTCCGAAGTCGAAACTTCTGCTGTAAAAATAGTATTAGCGACATCTAAATCACTCGCATTATGTGCGATGATTCCTTTAGAAACACCTAATTTTCTTAGCTTTGATAGGTTTAAACCCTTGCCATCATCTTGGTATTTCAAGGTACAATGCTCTAGGCCCTCGGTCACATCTATCCATATATTTCCTCTTGGATTTTTATTACTTTTTCGGCGTTCGTCATCATACTCGATTCCGTGATCGAGTGAGTTACGCACACAGTGGGTGAAAACATCTCTTAGCATCCTTCCTATGTCATTGCTAAATCGAAAGGGCTTATCGGTTATGTTAAGATTTGGATGTTTCTTTCCAACGGTGGTAGCAAGTTGGGGTAAAGCACGCTCAATATCAGACAGGACTTGTGGCAAACTGAGGGTGTTAGTCAGGTCACATGCCTTTTCAAGTTTAGCAAGAACATCAGGCTGGCTTTCAGGGTGATGCATTGCATTTTTAACGAGGACACGACAGCTACCAACAATGTCGTGATAGAGCTTTTCTTCCTCATTCAAAGCAGATTTTAGCTTTTCCTGATAAACCTTCATGTAGGAACCAACTTCTTCAGAGATTTTTTCAATGCAAGAAAGAAGGAATTGCTGATCCCAGTTTTCTCCTTCAGTTTTTCTATACCCATCACAGTGGCTTTCTGTGGTGTGTAAGGTGTCAGTTAGTAGGGTAAAATTGAAGCTCCGCGCATTGCCTTTTACCGTATGAACGTACCTAAAAAGAAGGTCGATAGCCTTGCGATTATAACTGGGATGCTCAATGGCGGATTGCTAGATTAAGTGCAGAAGAAAAATTTTCATCGCTTCGCAGGGCGACTTTAGATAACCTGTGATA
>JABSRF010000704.1 GCA_013215275.1 Oligoflexales bacterium
TGCAGAAAAAATCCAGCCAAAACGTGCTAAAGCGAATATTTGGGGGATTGGCGATTACATTTCGCTACAGCGACTAAATAACGCTTTATTCTCTAAACAGGATGTTTTAATTTGATCCTCATGAGCCTGAATTTTCGCTAAAATGGCAATGAGGTATCAATGACTATTATAAAAAAGAACAGTCATGCTTTAATTTGCATGGTCTTAGTGCACTATTTGTGTTCTATCCCCGCCCATGCTGAGAACCAGTTTAAAGATCCCATTATTTCATTATCTCTATCTATCCTGGGAAAACAAAGGCTAATTAGTGAGTCACTTAACGGTGCAAAGAACACCTTAGAAAAGTTTATCAATGATGCTGTCTTGCCTGAGCAAAAAGTAGGTCCGCCCGTAGATCTCTGTAATGAGGGAAATATCAGTAAGTATGGAATGATGGATGTTTGGAAGTATTGTCCAGGAATTCCAGACTACTTTTTTAGTGATGGTAATAGGATTCCCAACTTAAGGCCTAGGCCTGTTTACCTTGAGCTTGGAAAAACTGTTTTTAAAAATGTGGCATTTGACGATATAAGGGTTCCCTGTGAAGGAACCAGCTGTGATATTATCATTCCCTTAAGGTCACTAGAAATTCAGAGTGATCTTGATATCAAGGTCCTCAATAAGTCAAAATCACTAAAGGCACATGAATCGGTTCTAGAGTTAAAACCAGTTACCCTAAAGTTGGAAGACCATATTGGACATCGTCGACCGTTCATAAAACTTAGGGGAACACTGGAAACGACTAAGGGAAGCCGGGGGATTTTTAAGTTTGATCCTAAGCAGAGCATGATGTATTTCCCTCATGGCTTACTCAAGGTTGATCTAGCTGGTCACCTCAATCGCAGAAGCTTAGGTCAAATTGTTAATTCAAGTGGTAAATTATCAATAAATAAGTATGTGTTTTCAACCTTGCTCGGAGTTTCGGGAGTCTTAAATGAGGATTTATCTGAGCTCTATAAACTGATTGACTTAGATAAAAGAATTAACGAGCATTTTAGTGATCCTGCAAAGATTGGTCATGTTAATAATTTAATTAATAGTAAGCTTCTTCCAACCTTACTTCAGCTGATTAACCAAGGAATTCAAAATGCAGACATCTTTGGTGGCAGTCAATATACGATTCCTGGGCATAGGCTTCAGGACCTCTTGGACCAAAGCAAATCGTATCAGTTCTTGGATTCCATGAGTGCCTACATCAAATCTGTCGAGGAGCACTTAAATGGAAGCGGGGGAGAATTAAGTGCCTACAGCTACCATGGTTTGACTCTGAATCAGGCTATTTTGGGCCTTGAATCTTCTCGCAATATCCAGTTGCTTGACAAGCTTAAGGATGTCCTCAGCAAGGTCAAAGCCCTAAGAAATAGTCAAATCTATCAAGGGATTGACCAAATTCTCGACGATCAGCTTGGGGAAATCGAGTCGTCGTGTGAAGTGGACCCCACTGTCCAGACCAAAAATAGCTTTGTATAAGTAAAACTAAAACTTGTTATTGAATGCTATA
>JABSRF010000705.1 GCA_013215275.1 Oligoflexales bacterium
TTTCGAGTTTGAAAGGGAAGCAGTTAAGGAGAGTTCCATTTTTAATTATGGTTTTATTATCTCGATCACCTATGAGTGGGAACCATCTCTATAAGCAGGTTGGAAAGGACCAATTGGCCTATGCCCCTTATGGGGGTATTGCACTAGAGTGCCAAATGTATCCCAACGCTATGAATTTGAGCCAGTTTCCCAGCTGTATTCTTACCCCTGAAAAATCTTTCGACCATTTTATCAAGTTTAGGCTACAAACTCATGAATGAAGCCTATTATTAGTTTCACTAATCTTTGCGCCTATCGATCACACTATTATTAAACTCTTTACACCCTCAAAGAGTTTGACAGACTGAACATTTCGTTCTATCTTCAAGTAAAAATAGACTCTCGAAATTCCAAATATTTCTTGCTCAAATTGACTTCTTTTTTCGGGAGTGGCTATGCTGTCTATGATATTGCTATGACTGCAAATCACTTTCAGCCTGCTTTGGTTACTTTCTGATTTCTATTTATATTAAAAGGAGTGAAAGATGCTAAAAAAGTTGATGCTAGTTTTTAACCTTAACCTATTGCTCGGTACGGCACTCTTGGCATCACCAAGAGTCGGTGACATTGCACCAGACATTCAGCTTCCCTACATTGACGGTAGTTACGGAAGCATTATAAAGACATATCCAGGTGAAACTCACACGATCATTAAGTTTTCGGCATATACCTGCAAATGGTGTCGCCTTGGTATGTCTAACTTAAATGACCTGGCTCAACGCTTATCTGGGAAAGCAAGGGTACAGCTGATAACTCCTGATAGCAAACAAAAAAGTATTAAGTTCCTCGAGGAGCTCGGGATTAACCTTCCCACTGCTTATGACATCGATTTCATTGCCTTCGATGCCTACGGGGTAACTCTCACACCACATACTTTTGTCATCGATCAAAATAAACGAATTATCTACGTCCATCAGGATAAGGAGCTAACTCGTGAAATTGCAGATCATATCTACAACATGGTCATTCGTGGATAGGAAGGATTTGTGGTGATAAAGCGATTCATAGCTATCTTTGGTATGAGCCTATCACTGATCGCTTGTGCGACAAGTGAGCCCATAGATCGAAGCCTGTTGAACCATCCCAGTATGGACTTAAGAAACAACGCTACGATCCCTCCAAAGTCATTTTTAACGGGCCTAGACGCTATTAGCAATGCTTCTTCAGCGAATGTTTGTAGCACCTGCCTAAAATAGCATGACACGACTGCTTACCCTTTCACGTACATTACCCAAGAAGGGAAAACGGATGAAACACCGGTATAGCACCATTTTAACAATTGTTTTGATGAATTTCGCTCAAAAGGCTACTGGGGCAAATAATAGCTACGAAATATCCACCGAATTTTCTGGGCAATCTTCATCAACGGCCCTCCAAGACCAGCTTAGCACACCAGGACAAAGGGTTTGGTCACTAGGTATAAACAGAAGTTTCCACAAAGTAGCACCATACTAAACTCATCTAGTATCTGAATCTATTGATAGTCGAAACCATA
>JABSRF010000706.1 GCA_013215275.1 Oligoflexales bacterium
ACCGTCAACACTGGAAGTCTTAGATAGTGCGTAACCTGCTGTAATATTGAAACTAAAATATCGGTCACTTATGAGATCATCATATATCTTCAGGTAGCGTCCGAACGACTCTACTGCTGCGTTTAGCTTTTCCTTGAGGGTGTCGAGGTCTAATTCCGCTTCCTTTTTAAGGTTGAGGCTATCTTCAGCACTATGCAACAACTTTTTCAGCTCAACAAAGCCCAGGGTCCTTGCACCTCCCTTTAAAGTATGCAGTTCAGCGAAAAGGGCCGCCACACCGACCTTATCCAGCTTTGCTTGAGATGAAAGAAAGTCAATTCGCTTTTTACCTTCCTGAAAGAATGAGTGAATAACCTGCCTATTAGCAGCTAAAAACTCCCTTACCAGGGTTACCAATTGATCAGACTCTTGCTTACGACTTTCCACTTCTTTTTCAAGTTGTTTTGGAGGGTTACATCACGTACGGAGAGCATTATCTTGATAATATCGTCGCCTTCATCAGTAACTGGCATCCAATCAAAAGCCAAGTTTTTCTTCTTGTTTTTAGGAAGCTCAAGCACTCCCTCACGTGATAGCAGGTGTTCATTAAGTTCCCAAGAGATCATCGACTGGCCAATGATAGACATCAAGCTTCCCTCTACCGAGTCCAAACTGTCTTCATCCATGTCGCAGCTTTTCAAACAAAAGTCGATCATATTTAAACCCATAATAGACTTTGGGCAAACCTCATAGATCTCTGCAAGAAATTTAGAGAAATCTTCATGGATCAAATTATCAGCTCCGAACGTCAAAATACCTTGCTGGATATTATCTAAAATATCTTGTATTTGTTTTTTACTCTCGACAACTTCTTGGGTACGTTCTTTCACCTTTTGCTCAAGATTACTACTATAGTCTTTGAGTTCCGTGACCATCTGATTAAAGTTGTTAGACAGGGAAGCCAACTCATCTTTTCTGCGGTCATCCTCAAGGGTGACATAATTACGTTTTGAAACCTCTATACTTACCTTTTCAAGTGATTTAACCCGCTTTATGATAAGAGCATGAATAAATAATTGAGCCAAAATGATGATCCCGAGGCAGAGAAATAAGGTAAAAATACCAAGCCTAGTCGCGATGGTAAGCAAACGCTCTCGCACCTCAGCGGTGCTAAATTCAAGGACTACGTAACCAATGAGCTTTGCATCCTCGTCTATATTCCAAATTGAGCGGATCAGACGGATCTGATCAGACGCAAACTTGCTTACCTTACCCTGTTTGCTTTTTGTAAAATCGTTAAGCCCTTCCTTATCTGATTCCTTGACATAATCTTGAAACAAAGCACTATCGATTTCCAGAAGTTCATCGGAACGCTCTTGATACTCATTTCCTGCAAAGTACTCGCCATCTTCTCCAAAAACTAAGACTTTTCTTAAGTTGCCCACATTAAATGTTGCCCTGACGGTCTCAGACACTAGACCCTAATCAAGTGACCTTTATAATGGCATAATTTTCAAGATTTTCACTGGATACATGAGCAAATTCACCA
>JABSRF010000707.1 GCA_013215275.1 Oligoflexales bacterium
GCTGGCATAGTTCACCCAAAAAGCTCAGACTATAGGGGCTTAATAATGAGATCAACCTAAGTATGAAAGGCTATATTCTCGACCAGAGAGAGTCTATATTAATTTAAGGTGCATAGATAGTTACAGTTTGAAAAAATTATCTTTGTTTTATAAGGCTTGGCGTATATTTTTGGAGCATAGCCTGTGACTTTAATATAGTGTTGTTCCTACTGCTTCCCACCTTTTTGCCTATTATAGGATTTTATGTCCCCGTACTTAACCGTTTGTAAATCAACAGCTTATGTGTATAAACAATTAAAGGAATCGGTCATTGCTACCAAAGATGACGTAAAAAGCTAAACTTGTTAAACTTTAAGTTACAACAATAATCCAAGGGGGAAGAACTATGACGGAACAGGCCCATATCGACAAAGTAAAAAACTATTATGGTCATGTCCTTGCCAATAAAAACGACTTAAAGACCACAGCATGCTGCGTTGGTGAAAGTTTACCTCCTTATTTGTCTGATATTGTCAGTAAAATCCATCACGACGTGAAGGTAAAGTTCTATGGGTGTGGAGTCCCTGTCCCCGGTTCGTTGAATGGACTCACAGTGCTGGATCTCGGCTCAGGGAGCGGCAGAGATGCTTACTTGTTCTCGGCATTAGTGGGAGAGAAGGGCAAGGTGATTGGGGTGGATATGACTAAGGGCCAATTGGACGTGGCTAATCAATATAAAGATTTTCACCAAAAAGAATTTGGCCATAGTAGCAGCAATGTCGAATTTTGCCAGGGATATATCGAAGATCTCGCTTCTGCTGATATTTCTGACAATAGCATTGATTTAGTTGTTTCAAATTGTGTTATCAATTTGTCCCCCGATAAGAATCGGGTATTTTCTGAGATTTTTAGAGTTCTCAAGCCAGGTGGAGAGCTTTATTTTTCAGATGTATACACAGATCGAAGGCTGTCAGACGAGCTAAGGGCAGACCCAGTGGTGCTAGGGGAATGCTTAGGAGGTGCCTTATATGTTGAAGACTTTCGTCGTATCCTCCTTGAAGTTGGATGCCACGATTACCGTCAGGTTTCAAATTCAGTCATCGAGGTCACTAACCCTGAAATAAAGCGAAAAGTCGGTAATGCAAATTTCTACAGTATTACCTACCGAGCGTTCAAATTAGACTTAGAGGATCGTTGTGAAGACTATGGTCAAGTAGCAACTTATAAGGGCAGTATAGATCAGTATCCCAATAGCTTTGCTCTTGACGACCACCACTTTTTTGAAACTGGAAAGCCCATGCTCGTATGCTCGAATACAGCTGATATGCTTCAGAAAACAAGGTTTAAGCAGCATTTTGAAGTGAGTGAAAAAAAGGAGCATTTTGGTCTATTTGATTGTGGGCCTGAGGCTTCCAGCTCAAATGGTGCCGACAACGCAGCGTGTTGCTAATAGCTTGATCTTCAGACTAACCCCTAATCAAGCGATCTTTTAAATGGTAAAATTGAGGTTTTTTGGCAAATGGGTTTTGATAGCCTTTTGAG
>JABSRF010000708.1 GCA_013215275.1 Oligoflexales bacterium
GTTTCGAAGGGTACTAAAAAGTCCCATATTACAAGGATAATCATAACCTAAACGACATTTTTTGATGGAAACTTCTGCATAAGCCAGATTTAGTCATCATTGATTTGGTGATGCCTGTGATGGATGGCTATGAACTCATAGATAAAATTAAAGAATCAGGCGAAGAGCCTGAAATTATGATCTTAACCGGTGCACCCGACGAGATTAAGCAGAAGTTGACCTACTACAATATTAAGTCGGTTGTCACCAAACCGTTTAAAAATGAGGACTTTTTAAAAACTGTCAAAGGGATTCTGAGCCCCTAGCCGGGGCCCCCCTCCGAAGACCATCCCCAAATCCACCTTTTTTTGATTGTTTGCTATAGAATATTGCAAAGCCTGTGCCAGGCAATGCTTTGTATCATTATAGAAGCTTATGACTAGTCCCCAATGTCGCTAGTTTCAGCAATTGAATACATTATATACAACCCAATGAATGTAGTATGATTTAAGCAGGTCAAAAGAATCATGGGGAGGCGATATGGGTAACAAAACAATTGGAGTCTTAGGTTCTGGCATAGTAGGTCAAACACTTGCTGAAGGTTTTATAAGCCATGGTTATGAGGTTATGCGGGGGTCGCGCGACCCGAATAAACTAGAAGATTGGTTGGTCAAATATAGAGAGAAAGCAGATATCGGAACCTTTGAAGAGACGGCCAAGTTCGGCGATATTTTGGTGCTAGCTGTTAAAGGATCAGTGGCACAAGCTGTTGTTGAGTTGTGTGGTCTGAAAAACTTACAGGGAAAGACTATTATTGATGCCACCAATCCTATCGCGGAAATTCCTCCCCAAAATGGTGTGATTAATTTTTTTACTGATCACAACCACTCGCTGATGGAGCACCTACAAGAGTCTGCTCCGGATGCTCATTTTGTGAAGGCATTTTCTTGCGTTGGGAATGCTCATATGGTTAATCCCCAATTTGGTTCAGAGAAACCCAGTATGTTTATTTGTGGCAATGAGCAAGCGGCGAAGGACGAGGTCAGCGGTATTCTTGATAAGTTTGGATGGGAAACTTGTGATATGGGCATGGTTGAATCTGCGAGGGCAATTGAACCACTATGTATGCTCTGGTGTATCCGAGGCTTCCTTTACGATAAATGGGATCATGCCTTCCGTTTGTTAAGCAAATGATATTTAGCTTACAACTTCTCGCACATGAGTCATCCGAGCCCAGCTTAACAATCAATCCTTTATTTTATTCCAGACTTACAGCATACGCGCAATGTAAGCTTCTGCTTCCAAATGTAAAAAATCGCTTAAGCTTATGTTAGGACTACTTAAGGCTTTTTTAACAGTATCAATTTTAGTTTGATTTGGAACACTGCTCCCAAGATTTAATTGACTCATAATAATATTCAGGTAATTTTCTTCAAAGTTCGCTTTTGATTCATAGTCAATTACATAAGGTAACTCCAAATAAATGTCCTACCCATTGATGGTTAATTTTAGTACAGTTCTGGCCTGTGATTGCGCACTC
>JABSRF010000709.1 GCA_013215275.1 Oligoflexales bacterium
ATTTCGAGTTTGAAAGGGAAGCAGTTAAGGAGAGTTCCATTTTTAATTATGGTTTTATTATCTCGATCACCTATGATGTCGGTATAAAAGAGCCGTTTTCTATTGAAAAACTATCCCCAATCCTCGCTTTCTATAAAGAGAAAGACTTTCACGCAGCCACTGCAAAAGCAGAAGAGCTGATTACTTTTGGTGGCAAGGGTCATACCTCTGTCCTTTACACCAACCCAGCAAACAATCAGCGGATTGACTACTTTGACTCACATGTTTCTACCGGTCGGATTCTGATTAACTCACCTGCTTCTCAAGGTGCTATCGGTGACATGTACAACTTCAAATTAGACCCCTCATTAACCCTTGGTTGCGGTACTTGGGGCGGTAACTCTATCAGTGAAAACTTGACAGCTCAGCATTTGCTCAACATCAAGACGGTCTCTGAGAGAAGAGAAAATATGCTGTGGTTTAGAGTGCCACCAAAAGTGTACTTCAAAGCAGGGTGTTTGCCGGTCGCTCTTAAAGATCTATCTGGTAAAAAGCGTGCGTTTGTCATCACCGATAAGCCGATTTTCGACCTCGGAATGACTAAGGTCATCACCGAAGCACTTGAGCCACTTAAAATTGAAACGGAAATTTTCTATGATGTGATCCCTGACCCTGATTTGAAAACAATCCGCAAGGGGCTTAGGAGGATCAATGAATTTCAACCAGATGTGATCATTGCCTTTGGTGGTGGCTCTCCCTTAGATGCAGCTAAGATTATTTGGCTTATGTACGAGCATCCTGAAGTAGATTTTGCTGGTATGGCAACTCGTTTCCAAGATATCCGTAAACGGGTGTACGAGCTTCCACAGTTAGGAGAAAAAGCTCAGCTTGTGGCTGTTCCTACCACATCAGGTACGGGATCTGAAGTGACTCCATTTGCCGTTGTAACTGATGAAAAGACGGGAAGAAAATATCCCCTTGCAGATTACACCCTGACTCCAAGTATGGCTATTATTGACCCTGACCTTGTCATGAATTTGGCTAAGAAATTAACCGCTTATAGCGGTGTGGATGCCCTGACCCATGCCATTGAGGCTTATGTGTCCGTGCTGGCATCAAACTTCACTGATGGTAATGCGCTTAGAGCTATTTCAATGATCTTTAAGTACCTTCCAAGGTCTTACCACCTAGGAGCGAAAGATCCAGAAGCAAGAGAACAAATTCACTATGCTGCGACGATTGCAGGCTTCGCTTTTGCAAATAGTTTTCTTGGTATTTGTCACTCAATGGCTCACCAATTGGGGGCTGAATTCGACATTCCTCATGGCTTAGCAAATGCACTGATGATCTCTCATGTTATTCGGTTTAACGCTACTGACGCACCATTTAAGCAAACAGCATTTTCTCAGTATGAATACCCACATGCCAAGGAAAGGTATGCTGAAATTGCAGATCATTTGGGCTTAGGTAACTCCAAATAAATATTCTACCCACTATTCATGTGTGATCAGAACGCTATATTTTGGTAGAAACGGATG
>JABSRF010000071.1 GCA_013215275.1 Oligoflexales bacterium
TTCAAGAAAATAGAACAGAAGCTCAAAAGGCATCCGTTTCTACCAAAATATAGCGTTCTGATCACACATGAATAGTGAGTAGAATATTTATTTGGAGTTACCTAGATTTAACCTTTACGAGAAAAGGTTACATTAAAGTAACCTTTTATTGGTAAGCCATTAAGGGTTGCGTCTGCAGGGCTTTCTTCGATGCGGAGGATCTGTCTGCGGTAGGTGTTGCGCACATGTCCATGCACTTCTTTTGCAAGCACCCCTCCCTCTGGGCCGCTGTGACGGCCTTTACCAGTGATGATCTTGCAGGTGAAGATTCTAGGGCCTTCTTTGAGTAGGTCCTGGATAAAGCAGTCTACTCGATAGATGGCATCAGCGAGGGCATACCCGTGGAGGTCGATTTCTAACTCCAGAGATTGGGACTTATTTTTTTTTGTTTGTTTAGCGGGCTCTTTTGTCTCTTTCTGTGAAAGAACTTCATGGGGGTCCATGGAATCTAAGTAGGAACTGAATAGTTCATCCGCGTCCTCTTCAAGGTCAAAGTTGACCCCACCATAGCCAGCTGAGCCGGGCAATTCTTTGATATTTTTATTTTTTCTTTTTTTTCCCATAACGTATAACCTTACCGTCTCCTTCAACCGGCCTTATTTAAGGAAGTTTGGAAGATTCCTTGTTCAGGTGTATACCTTAAATGGTAGTCTGCAACGACTGATTCTTCTATCTCATACAAAACAAATTGGAGTGTAGTTATGGCAACACTTGAATTCGGTGCGACTTCCTATCAAGATCCTGCGGAAATAACAAAGGTTCTTGCTGACGAGGGGATCATATATGAGCGTTGGGGAACGCGGCCCGAGAGTTGTTCCGATGACAGTAAGGTGCTCGAAGCTTACGCTCCAGAAGTTGCAAGATTGAAGGAGCAGGGACGTTATGTGCATGCGGACTTGGTTGCACTAAGCCCCAACACCCCAGGCTTGGATGATATTTGCGAGAAATTTGTTAAGGAGCACCATCACGATGATGATGAGGTCCGCTTTGTTGTGGAAGGGGCTGGAGTCTTTGAGGTGATGTCTCAAAAAGGTGATGCCATGTTCAAGATCTCTACTGAACCAGGTGACCTTGTGGTAATTCCCGCCAAGCGAAGACACTTGTTTTATTTAACCGAAAAAAAAGCTATAAGGTGCATCCGCCTTTTTAAGGATAGTAAGGGCTGGGAAGCGATCTACAGCAGGCCTTAACATTCTGTTAATTAAGTCTTAAACCAGATTTTTCTCAGTTTGTTATGGGCTTATTCTGGCGAACTTTCAAGGTTAGAAGCCGTGACAAGCGCTGATTAATTTATGGTCAGCTGTATTGACAAAGGATGTTTTTCACCCGAGAATGGTATTTCCTAATCTTACCTTGATAGTTTTTAAGGGTTCTGAGGAGGCTTCCATATGCCTTAAATGGGCAGTGAATTGGAGGATGCTGAGGGCAGTTGAAATTGGTTTTTCCACAGTTTTTCCACAGTTTTTCCACAGTTTTTCCACAGTTTTAAACATCTGTAACTCTCTGAATTTGAGAATGAAATGGAACAATCAAGTAAAGATACCAAAAAATGCCTAGAAAAATTGGGCACTCTGACAAAAACCAAAGCCTTCCTTGGCAAAGAGTTTCTAGCCTGGCTATGGTTTAAGGCAGAATCCCGCAAGGAAGCTTTTTTTTTACAGCGCCCGAAGGATAAGGGCGATTTAAGTTTTCACTTCTGGATTGATGACCGGATTTTCCTGCAGCCGTTCGATAAGCAGGGGCATGAAAATTTACTCAGAGGTGGCGACCCTAGCCAGAGTGAGGAGGCTGCAACTTCTTTGGCAAGCGGTATGGTGATTAAAGAACTCAAACTTGGAATGAACATCCAAGGGGTGGGTGATTTTACCGCTGTTCTGAATGCCGATGATTTAAATCCAAAGTCGCTCCAGGTCCCTGGAGAACAAAGTGGGATGTGGGATGGTGGTGAAGAAATAGACCCTGCAACAGTTATTTTGACCCGTATTCACCAGATGGAGTGCTTCACCGATGCCCTCGACTCGTTGTTTGCTGAATTCTTACATGATCGAACCAAGGGTGACTGGGATAATAAGACCTTGAAATCAATCCGTAATTGGATATCTGCTCGGCGCTCAAAGCCCGTGGTGAAGGTGATTCACTGAGAGCCATTATGCAAGGCTAGGGTGAATCTTGGTTTCAAGTGATTTAGCCATTCTGCGAGACTCTTTAAGCATCTGCTCTTTCTCCTTTAAAGGAATACTGGCCACAAAAGTGGTTCCCTCTCCAATTTTTGAGCTGACTTCAATATTACCGCCATGTAGCTTTACTAAGGCGAGTGCTAAGCTTAGCCCTATACCCACGCCGCCGCTTGCACGATTTCGGGCAGTATCAGCTCGAAAAAATGGATCGAAAATATTAGGCAGTGACTCTTCAGGAATGCCTTCACCTTCATCAGAAATTTGGAAGTTAATAAACTTGCCCGCAGTGCTTGCTTTGAACGTTACTTGGCTGCCCTTAGCAGAATGCTTAGCAGCATTAAGCAAGATATTCTTAAGGGCTAAATCCAGGTAACCCTGTGAGCAGTAAAAGGTATTAAGCCCTGGCTCCTGCTGCACATTGAGTGACAAGTCTTTACTCTTGTAGATGGAGGTTACCTTATCTGCCAGCTCAGACATAAAATCCGTCACCTGCATTTGGGTCCAGTTCATAGCTACAGACTTGCTTTCTGCTCGCGCAAGTAGGAGTAGATCTTCGATGATGGTGGTCATGTGGATTGCTTCTTTAGCAATAGTGCGCAAAGAGCTTCGGTATTGCTCTGGTTCCCGCTCTCTTCTTAGGGTTAGCTCGGCCTCCCCCCTAAGAACAGCTAGCGGGGTTCTTAATTCATGAGAGACATCACCAGTAAATCGCCTCAACCTTTTGACAGCGTCTTCTAAGCGGTCAAACATTTTGTTAAAGGTTTTGGACAAGTCCTGAATCTCGTCATTTGCAGGAGGAATGGGTAGCCTGATACTAAGGTCGTCAATACACATTTGCGACGCTGCTTTAGAAATAGCTGTCACTGGCTTTAGAGCTCTTGCGGTAAAAACATAGCCTAATAGGATCGAAATTAAGAGGGTTAAGGGTAGGACGACCCAAAGGATAATTGCCGTGCCCTTTAGTGTGTCCAGGGTATGATTGAGGAAAACCCCGACCTGGACAATTTCGCCAGTGAACTTTGTGTGCAGCATTACGGGTAGTGTAATCTGCCTTAAAGGAGCACGGTCCTTAAATGAAAATGTTTCGATCGTCGACAAGCCTCTTTCGGCTCTACCAATGGCTTTTGGGGTCACCGGTAGTGCGGCTATGACATTTTCAGTTTTTGAATGAACTTTTCCAGAGATACTTATGATACGTGCATATGGCTTGATAAATCGTTCGCCCATAAGCTGGTTGATTTGCAAGGGGTCACGAAAGAACTGCTCAATTAATGAATCTCGTTGGTAACCAAGTCCCCAAGAAAAACGAGAATCTCGGATCGACTTTGCCGAAGAAATTAGAGCGGCATTAACAGAGTCATTCAGGTTATTCTCAACTACTTTGTATAAGCCGAATCCAATAAAGATATAAATGAGAGCCATGCAAATTGCATGTGCAATCGAGAGTCTGAATCGAACTGGAATTCGGTCTAAAATCATTGGCTCAATTCACTGTTAAGGGTGCTAGAAGTTTCCACATGGGGCATTGACTCTAGCTGGCCTTGTTCAATGTCTAGCATATAGCCATGGCCTCTTACCGTTTTGATTAAAGAGTGTCCAAGTGTTTTGCTGATCTTAGTTCTTAAGTAACCGACATAAACATCAACCACGTTCGAGGTCGGTTCAAAATTTATGTCCCACACATGCTCTGAAAGTTGGGTGCGAGTCAAAACTGTACCCACATTTCTCGCAAAATACTCAAGCAAGCCATATTCTTTTGCTGTAAACTCTACCACTTCGTCATTGATTTGGACTTCTTTGCGAGCAGGGTCGATCTTAATAGGTCCAATCTCAAGAACAGCTGGTGAAAAGGTGTCTTTACGACGCAATAAAGCTCTTACACGAGCCATGACTTCATCGAGGCTAAAAGGTTTGGTTAAGTAATCATCGGCACCTGAATCGAGGCCTTTGACGAGGTCGTCAGTAGCGTCTCGAGCGGTTAGGAATAATACAGGTGTGGTGACTCCTCCCTTGCGCAAGGACTCAAGCACCTCCATTCCATCTTTTCGAGGAAGCATAATATCTAAAATAATGAGGTCATATGGGTTTTCGAAGGCCATCCATTCTGCTTCTTGTCCATCAGCAGCATGGTCTACAGCATAAGACTCCTCCCTTAAGCATCTTACAATGATATCTGCTAATGGTGCATCGTCTTCCACTACTAATATACGCACGGTATTCTCCCTTGTTGTCGCAAATCATATCAATGCCTCTGAAGAAAACAGCATTGAGTTTCAACCAGTCTGAACCGGTTATTGTTGAGAGTATAAGAATGTACAAATGAGAAGCATTTAAGGCAAGCGAGAAAGATGCAATGCTCTGTAAATAAAAAACAAATATTTGCATGGGATTTAGTCAGAAAAATGAGTCAGGAAGCGATTTGCTTAAGATTTTGATAAGAGGCTAAAATTGCGCAGGTTTTGGTCTTAGCTTGTGATCTACAATGAGAATCATGATATCAGTAATTATAACTACCTAATATATCTATATAAAAACAGGATAATTTTCCGTTTTTAAAGTTTTGGTGTTTGAATTCCGATAAGTGAGCCCGGAACAAAAGACAACAAGCCAAAGGAATCATTAATGTTTGCGAACAGAACAGTATTACGGATTACACTAGGAATGATGACTAAAAGTCGTGAAAAGCAAAAGTTAATCAATTTTTGTGCTAGGCAGGAAACTAAAAGGAAGTAAGGTCTGATTAAGCTACTTGGCTTATTTCATCGAGTAAGGCTTTTGCTTCGTCCTGTTGGTCTTTTTTTATCACTTTCTCTATTTTAACAGTCCCTTTTAGAAGATTTCGAAGCTGCTTCTTGTCTGAAACTAAAGAAGCTAGCTGCTTCATCTTTTCTCTTCTCAGCAATCCATTATTAATAAAGTCATGGAGTTGGTCCACATTAAAAGGCTTTCTTAAATAGCCATCTGCTTCATTTAATAAGTCTTCTTCGTCCTTATTTAAAAGCGCTCCACTAATAAGGAGAACAGGTATAGCGGTGTCATGCTTTCTCACACGTTTCATCAACTGAAAACCATCAATTCGTGGCATGTTGATATCAGAGATCACTAAATCAATGGTCTTTTCACGCAATGACTCTATAGCTTCTTTTGCGTTCTTTACCACGATCACCTTTGAAAAAAATTTGTTCAGGTGGATCTTAAAAAACTTAAGCAATGTGTTGTCGTCATCAACTACAAGAATAAAGCTTGTGCGATCATACTTTTGTTGACTTTGTGACATATTTCATCCTTGCATCTCTATGTGGGCCTGGGTAGGCGTTGCTACCAAAAAAAATCGTATCAGCCCATCTTAAAACACTATCGGTTTCATATTTAAATAGTTTAATTGCTCTCTTTATGTTTTTTGTTATTGGTATGTTTGATGTCTTCTATATAAGACTGAGCTAGTTCCTTTAAATCACTGCTGCTTTTGTTTGAACTTTGCAAAACTTCATAAAAAAGTCTCATAGCTTGATAAGGGTGGTCTAATGAGTGTAATGTTAATAGAGCTAAATTATAGCGAGAATCAGGGTTTTGTGGGTCTAATTCCAAGACCTTTTCCAAAAGAATTTTAGCATCTGATGATTTACCAGTACGCATATAAACTAGAGCTAATGCTGTGTGTGCTTCGATGTGATTGCCTTGGAGTGTTAATGCTTTTTTAAGGGAGTTTTCTGCACTCTCATAATCATATCTACGCAGCGATAAGATTCCCTTGTTGACTAATGCAGGCACGAAGGTTGGTGAAATAGACAGAGACTTATCATACCAGGTGCTTGATTTTTCCAGGTCTCCCATTTTTTCAGTGACTACCCCTAAAAGGTTATAAAGGGAAGGGTCTTCTTTGCCTCTATCTAGGCCTCGATGAATGATAAACTCAGCCACTTCGAGTTTGTTCTTTTTGATATAGGAAGATGCTAAGGCGGCATATCCAGGGGTAAAAGTTTTGTCTAAGGCTATCAGATCACTCAAGATTTCATGGCTTTTGTGAGAGTCCCCTACAAGCTCATAGGCAAGGGCCAGGGTATAGCGATACTGGAATAGAAAGCTGCTTTGAATCTCCTCTAAATCACCGAGATTTTGCTTGATTTCTTCAAGTAGGTTAAATGCATCATCGGGTTTTTTTTTGCGGATGTAGATCATTGCTAGTTCTAACAAACCTTGGAGGTTTTCAGATTCTAGCCTGAGAAGGTTATGGTAGGTCTGTTCAGCTTTTTCTAGTTGCCCCAGAGCTAACAAGGAACGTGCTTCGGTCAAAAGATTACTTGGTTCCTGCTTGTCGTCAGTAGGCACAATGGATTGCTCTAATATGTTGCGCTCTTTAGCATTTGGTGGGGGCTTAAAAAAATCTTGCCAGCTCTTTGGGGATTTTTGATCCACTTCAGCTACAGGGGAGCCTTGTGCCCCTGCTTCGTTTTTTGGTATCGGGTCCATCTCTACGTCCAGTTCATCGCTAGAAGCCTCTTCATCTGAGCCAAATGGAGAGCAAGCTGTCAGTGCCAAGATCAGTGTTATCGGAATAAAAATCACACGGAAATGTTTCATTAAAGGCTCCATTGATAAGGCAGATCAAGATGGACTGCATGAGGAATTGCTGAATGCTCGAAGGGTTGTTTGGGGTCAGTCTTTGCGCCTCTGACCCTCCACATTGACTTATTCACCCAGCTATTACTTACGTAATCCGCTTTGCTGCTAAGGAGAACATTTTGACCAAATTGCTTGTTAGCATATTCTTTGAGGTCTCTAGCATCTTTGACCAAACTTGCAGGCGCTGGCCTGCCTGCTTGCTCAAATTTGTACATTGCTGCAGATATTTCAGTGGCGAAGGCTTCACTGATATCCCCAAGCATATAGCGAGCTTTGGCGCTCCATTCGTGATGTTTGCTCCTTACTGCTGCTAAGTAGATTTTTTTAAGCTTCTGATATGATTTAGTTTTGAGGCTAAGCAGGTGTGCGAATCTCTTATCCTGGTTCCATAGCTCGATAGCCCTAAACTCTTTAAGGACTTCATCAGCTAAAATAATGTTGGCTTCACCATAAATGCCTGACCATTTTTCTGGTCCGATTTTCGATTTTACTCCCTCAACTGCACCGATAAGTCCTCGGATAACGCTTATGCCCTTGCTGGTGTCGTATCCTGATAGATAGGTTTTAGCCAGCAAAATCTTTGTTTCATAGTTTTCTAACAGGTCTTTACTAAGTTTTAATCGCTTCCTCCCAGCTTTGATGGCTTTGCGAGGGTTTTTTTCCTTCAGAAAGTGCTTAATTGAGCGCTTTAGGGCATCCATTTTTTTAGGGTGTGACTTTTCGTGATAAGTTAGTAGTCCAGCTGCATCTCCAGCTAGTTCAAAGAGGTCATCCGCTTCTGCTAATTTTTCAGCACGCACTAAGCTCGTCGGTGTTTTCTTGTGCTTGGGGTACCCTGATGCAAGCCTCCAATAATAATCCGAGGCCTGCATAAACTTTAGTTGGTACTCATAACTTCGGGCTAGCAGATAAAGCATGTCAGCTCTTTCCTTTTTTAAACCCCAGCTTAAGTAGCTTAGCCCTGCCTCTTGAGCTGCTAACCAATCTCCAGCTATCGCTAAATAATAAGCTCCATCTCGCATGATCCTTGATCGTTGAGGCAAAGATTTGAACTCACTAGCAATGCTTACTAATAAGTTTCCTGCCTCTGCAATAGAGCCCCCATCGTGAAGTCGTGAGCCCTCATCGAGGCTGGCTTGACCTAAGAGGCCTAAAAACTCCCTGCGTATGGTAAAGCCTAGGGACTTCCAATCTTCAAGCCTAAGAAACTTACGTAGCACAACGATTAAGTCTCCAGTTGTGCCGTTTTTCAGAGTTGCGAATACGATTCCCCTCAGTGCCTTGCTTCTTTGGCTCACCGTTGGGTTTAGATTAAGCACCTTATTCCAGAATATAATTGCTCGTTGGTAGCGCCCTTGATCCTTGTTCGCAGTTGCAGCGACAAGTAACAAGTCGATGGCCTTAGGGGAATCAGGAAAGTTGCTTACATAATTATTGACTGCGATCTCTAGCTCATTGAGGTGTTGTAAGGTTTTTTCATGATTCGTGACTTGAATCCCTGACTCCAAGGCCTCTCTAAAGCTCTTTCTCCACATTTTTTCGTGAGCTAGAGCAAGTTGATAGGAGCTTGTTTGGAGGTTTTCTTTGCTTAGTTTAACGTCGTTTAATAAATTGGTGTATTGCATTGCGGATTCTGCGAAGTTTTCCGAATAATAATAACAATGCGCCTTTGCCAAACGCCATTTGCTCGCATCTTGATGGTATGGAGAAAAGTCGAGGATGATCGAATAAAACGATGCAGCTGACATGAAGTGTTTGCTGAGTCCAGAGCTAATCCCTGTATTGTAATGCCAATTGGCTAATAGTAATGCAGCTTGGAAAGAAAGCTTCTCCATGTTTTTTATTGCTGGCAGGTTTCCTGAGTGCTTTGTTCTCCATAGGCTTTTAGACGGCAACAGTAAGGCTAGTTGCTCTAAGGTGTCGATATAAAGTTGTGTTTGGTTCTTTGCTTTGTAACCTGCAGAAAGAGCCGACAGTTGGTAAGGTAACTCGGATGACAATGGGAAGGTCTTTATGAGGTAGCTCAGTATCCTTTCCAAACGAAAAAATTGTCTCGAACTCAAATAGCGGCCAGCTAGGTAACTTCCTACTTTAGGAGCGTGATTGCCAAAAGACTTGTAAGTGAGGTACTTTTCGACTTGTTCTGTTTCACTGAGCTCAAATAAAACGTCACCCAGTAGTTCTACAATATCTTGATTAAGCTTATTCTGCTCATCAAGGCGCCCTAAAACCCGATTCGGAGACAAGATCTTAATGCCTGTGTTGATCACTTTATATAAGGATCCTGCTCGATATGCTCCCCAAGCCAAGCGATATTCCAACATGAGGATTTTTTGGTTTTGCTCTTCTATTTTTAGGTGCCTAAGGAGCACCAGTGCCTTTTCGTAGTTTATGACAGCACGATGGGGGTTTTCTTGGTTGAAATAATGATCACCCATGGCAGTATGGGCATACACATGGTAAATGGATTGATGGGTCCTCGATGCGATCTTGACCCACGTTTTGAATGACTTTTCTTTTTGCCCTAAGGTACTATAGATATTTGCTTGCAAGAAAAGAGCGTAATCCCATTTAGGGAAATTAGGATAATCTTGTCGTATTTCATTGAGTAGGTTAACGGCCTCCTCCAGGTAGGCCGTAATGGTATTTTGACTCTCATCGCGATTGATATTCTCTGAGAGCAGATAAAGAACCTGTGCGAGGTTGAGGATCACATAGGGTCTGTTTTCAGCTTGGGTAGAGATGCGCAGTTGATCCCGGTAATCTGAAGCAGATTCTTTGAGCTTTTCTATGATCTCTTTATTAACATTGTATTTCTGCTTGAAATGATCTTGAGACAGCTTATTCCAAGAAGATTCATACTTTTTTTGACCGTCTCGTATTAAGTTTTTTTGTCTTTTTTCAAATGTTTGCCAGAATGAGTGATAGGCTTCCATGGCAGATGGATCTGCTAGGTCAGACTTTTGCTCTGCCCTAGCTCGCAGAGGGAGGCCTGTCACTAAAGTTGATAATACTAAAAATGATACTATTCTTGCCATGACTCTAAGACTCCATTGTTTATGTCAAAGAGTGAGTTCTCAAATTCTGCTTTTTCAGCCTCAAAGGCTGCATTAGCTCTGCTCTCTGTGGATTTTATGATTTCGTATTGGTTCCATTTCATGTCAGCTATCCATTTTTGGTACCTAGCTCGCAATTGGGATAATTGATAAAGGTAATAATCTGCTAAGAACGGAATGCTATTCGCAGCAATGCTTTGAAACCGTTTGCTGCTTTTATTAATAAATGATCGTTGGGATTTTAAATCCTCTTGTAATGTGCCGATTCCCTCAATAGAACCGTCCACATTTTTTCTCACTTGTTTCTCGACTGCATCAAGATCTTTATTAAGAAATTCAGTGAGCTTATTCCAGTCAGCCCAGGATTCTTCCAGTTTACTAGCCTGAATTCGTCCCCTGGATGTGGAAAATTTCCCCCGATATGGGCTGTAAAGGCTGCTTTCTTTTTGTAAATACTCGCTATATTGCCTGAAAAAAACCTTTTCTGGCATGTTTTTGAATACATCAGCTTGATTTGTAAAGCGCTCTTTTCTTAACTGCATAATCAAGCTTGATACTTGTGAGTCCAGCTGGGTTCCAAGTTTTCCTAAATAGTCAATAGATTGCTCAAGTGACCTCTTATTTGCATACTCTTCCTGGGCTAGCATATGTTGGCTTGCAGTGAGCATGGCATTTATTTTTTGCATTCTTTGCCAAAGCTTTGCTTCGATCTTATTTTTTTCTAAAAACACACTTTCAGTCCGCATTGGACCAGCGTTTCTTTGAAATCGGTGTTTATGGCTCATCATATTTTTGCGTCGATTCCATAATGCTGTGAGCCTTACCTCTTCAGACTGGCTCATCCTTCCTTTGTAGATAGCCCTTTCGGCGCTTGAGAGCATATGTCCGACCTTAAGCAGGTCATTTCCAAAGGATAGGAGTTGTAAGTAGTAGTGATGTAGGTCGGGGTTATAGCTGGTGATTTTTGCTTTACTAATCGAGTGCAAACTGAACTGGAGGTTGCCTTCCAATGAGCTGACTTGTTCGTTTAATGATAGTAGGTTAGCCTCCTTTTTTCTAAGTTGTTTACTAAGAGGGGGAGCACTGATGAGCTTATTTAGGCTAACTTCTAAGTTTTTAAATGGCTCAAATGAGGCGTATTGTTTGCTGCGTGTGAAGGGCTTTAGCTTGCCTTCGAAATTTGCGATATTCTCAAGGCCTGCCTTCAGGCTTTGATTTGCCTGGTCAAAGTGGCCTGCTTGCATATCCAAAAATGGCATGAGTCTGCGAGCTATATTGGTTCGTGGTCCTTCCGTATTCGTACCTAGGTATAAGCTGGCTTGTGCTTTTGCCTGTTCCCACTTTCCTGTGTAGGCATAGAGAAAGCAGAGTTCAAAAATGCTATCGGAGTAGGCGGGTGAATCGGATGGAATTGATTGATACTCGGACTCTGCTAGCTTGGGTTTATCTAGAACAAGATTGAGTCGTCCAAGGAATAGTTTGTAATAAGACCATAAACCATTGCTTTGATCGATCTGTGAGATAGCGTTGGTAAGGATATGATGAGCGCGTTCGTATCGAGCTAAACGCATGGCTAAGATAGCTGCAAAAATTTTACTCCGAGCAAATAAGCTCGGGTCGGTGCTAAAAGCACCTGCATTTGATATCCATTGGCTTGCTACCTTATCGAGACCACTTTGGCTAGCCACTTTTGCAATTAGGTACATCATTTGATAGTGAATATGAGCTGGGAATGATACCGAAGAAAAGCCTGAAATATAGGCTCGAAGCTCATTTTTACTCGTTTTGCTATACCTAAGATCCTGATAAAGTTGACGTAAAATTTCTTCGAGTTCAGAGAAGTTCTTTTCGGGGGTGGTGAGAAAGGCTGCTGTATATTTCTTTGCAGCTTGATATGATTTGCTGTACTGCCTAGTCTGCGAATAGATAGAAAAGAGATTTTTCTGTATGTGCAAAAAGGTTTTTGGTGGAGGCATTTGTATGAGATTTAGGTACCGGGAATACCAGTATAGTGCCGCATAAGGAATTCTTTGGTCATAAAATAGATCGGCTTTTTCAAGAAGTGCAGCAACCTCTTTGGCGTTGATATGAAAGCCCTTGCTTTGTCTGAGGATCTTGATTCCCTGAAATTGCTGGTCTAATTTTTTCAACATTTTGTTAGCGTTATGAAGCAAGTCTTCTGGAGAACTTGATGGGCTATTTATAGCGACTGCATTAGTTGCAGCTGCGATGCATGTCAGGCTAAACAAGCTATATTTACAGCGAGAAAGTAAAGTCATGAGCTAAAATTGCCCTCGAACATTTGGGCCTTCACTGGCTCATTTAGGTTTTTAGGGGGGTAAATAGTAAACACCCATTTTCGCTTAAAAGACCCTATGGGTACCGATATGGTGAAGCTCTGGTTGATCATCCTATAAAGGCTCTCATTTAGTGGGATGTCTGAAGGATTTAGGAGTACAATTCGAGCCATAACATCGATGCGATGTTTGCCTGGGTTGAGTGAGCCGTAATAAACTGGGAGTGAATCCTTGGGCATCCATAGACCTGAGAAATTTTCTGATTTATAGATTGAGGTACCATCAATTTTCATTTCAATTTGTTGGATATTTGCAATATCACTTTTTGCAAGTGCGACTTCGAAGGCCACCAGATTGTCGATATTCATCTCATGCGCGATTTCTTGCTGCTTTTTCTTGATTTTTGCTGTGAGGATTTTCAAATTGGAGTTTAGCTTGTTGATTTCCTCATCCAGCTTTTTCAGGTCTTTCATTGGTTTGAGGCTTCCAAAGATCTGGGAGTTTCCATTCTTAGCTGTCCTCGATAGCTTGCCCTTTGATTTCTTTTGATTCTTGGAGTTTTTATTTAGAAAAAGAGCATTCGACCCCTTTTCTTTTTCTAGAAGCTTTGTGTCCAAATGATCACTCATTGAGTCGTTAGCGAATGCAGGGCCTACTAGGAAGAAAATTCCCAGGAATAGGCAGAAAGATCTGAGAGCGTACCTATTTGTTTTTTGCATAACGCCTCTCACTGATAGTTGCGAGGTGGATTTGAAATTTATTTGCTAAGTTTTTAGGAATGAAAATTTCGAAAAATTTTGGAAGTTTATGATGTCGATAACGGGTAAAACTACTTGCCCTTAGGCAACGATTGAACTCAGACAAGATACTTTTTTTCAAAGGTGTTTTCTTTAGTATTTGAGCAATGGATAAAGGTTTTTTAAGGCTTAGGGAAGTAATGCTCAGTGACTCTTGATCGATATCTACCTTTTTCTCATCGAGTAATCGCTTATAAATGTTCACTGCAGCCCTAAATTCGGCATAAAAATTTTGGCTAGCATAGCGAAAAGAGGAGGAGCTATAGCGATCAATGATTTTTCCTAAGTCTTTGGACCCCACTTGTTTGATGGCTCTTTTCATACCTCCTTGCCCATGATTGTAAGCAGTGATGGCTAGGGGCCATGAATCGAGGACATGGTAGTTTCGAGCTAAAAGCCTTGCCGCACCCCTTGTTGCTTTAAAGGGAGAGTTGCGCTCGTCTACTAGCCTATTGATTCGCATGTATTTTTTTGCGGTTTGAGGCATGAATTGCCAAACACCTGATGCTCCAACTCGGGACCTAGCTTTGAGGTTGAACATGGATTCAACGAATGCAAGGCGGGTTATGATCGGCGGAACTCCCTCCTTTTTGAAGGTCGCCTCCATATAGGGCAAATATTGCTGGGCTCGGTTTGCAGCTGCAATGAATTCATCTGCTAGACCACCTTGGCTCCTAATGTCTACCTTCCCTCGGTAGAGCAGGTAAAGTCCACTTTTCGTCCGTTTGTAGACACTGAAAACTCTACGCTCAATGGCACCAAACTTTAATGCCGACTTTCCAAGACGGCGAAATCGTTTAATTGCTTGTCTGTAGCGTTTTAGGTAAGAACGGGTGATACGATCTCGTAACTTTTTTCCGGGGAGAGTTTTACGATTATTTTGCTCAGCCCAGACTTTAAAATCGATGATATCGATAATGTGGTCAGGTCGATTGGTATCGTGAATAACAGTGGCATGGGTCGGGTAGTGATAAAAAACTTTTCCCCAGAATTGTATTTGTTGCTCAACAATTGGAGGCGTTGGGAAAAGCTTCGGATCAAGCTCAAGGGTTTTGGCAGGACTCTCAATAGTAAAGCAAATGCTTGTTAAAACCAATCCGTAAGCAAATTTGTAAAGCCTAGACATAGCTTTTTGAGTGCTTGTGGTCATCGACTGAACTTTTGTTGTAGGTGATACTTGTCTGCGCTTATATTTTAACAATGGCTTGATTTTAATGACAATGGGCAGAAATTGACTTTCTATTGACGAGTCATGGGAGCTATGCTATGAATTCCCACTCCTGCCTTGCGTGGGTTTTAAGTGTCGGGGCGTAGCGCAGTCTGGTAGCGCGTACGTCTGGGGGGCGTGAGGTCGCTGGTTCGAGTCCAGTCGCCCCGACCATCTTCTTTTTTTGTTCCCATACAGTTTAAAGGCACTGGTCCCATACTATTGACTAACTAGTGTCTGGTCGGAAACTAAATTCATGCCTTTGTAACTCAGTTTTTCATCGCGGTTGAAATTAATTTTCAAAAATCTTCTTATTTTCCAGTGATAAATGAAAAATACGATATTTTCGG